>PWOG01000113.1 GCA_003557565.1 Desulfobulbaceae bacterium | reverse complement strand
GGGCACCGCATCTTGCGGCGATCGGGCCGGCTCACGTACTGAGGTACGCTTCGCCGTCCCGCTCACCACAACCTGCGGCACCCTGTGACCGCTTACCATTTTGCCCCCGTGATCACTTACAGGGCAGATCTCCGGGCGGCCACCATACTGTTTCACCGCGGCTTATTGCACGACGATCTGGCCCGGGTGCCGCACGCGGATCTGTGGCACGTCTTTATGCAAACGGATGCGCCCGGACACGCAAATACTGCGGCCCTGGTAGTATTTTTCCGGCGGGGCCTGGAAACGGCCCCGGTCTTCTCCCCATATCACCACGGTGAACGGCTGATCGGGGTGGGGCCGGCCGAGATTCAAAAAGGTGGGCTCACCCCCGATGGCGGGGAGAAAAACAGCGGAAGCCACGAAGCCGCAGACCTCAGCTTTTTTGCCGACATGATCGGCGGCCGCAAAGGCGTCGATTCGCACGTCCACCCCCCGGTTTGCCGGTTCGGGGAAGCGGGTCCGGGACAATATCAGGCCGGCAATCATAAGAACGGCGATGGCCGGTAGCAGCCGGATGATCCATTGGCGGAACTTTTGCATCGTCAACTTTCCATGCCGGGGCGGCATGGTTCCGCCTTATCCGCTACCAATATGGTAATCAAAGCCTGGCTGCTTGGCCGAAGTCGCGGTGCGGCTGCCGGGGTTGCAATTATTCCCACTCGACGGTGCTGGGCGGCTTCGACGAGACATCGTAAACCACCCGGTTTACCCCGCGGACCTCATTGATTATCCGGGTGGAGATCCGGGCCAGCAGGTCGTAGGGCAGTTGCGACCAGGTGGCGGTCATGAAGTCCTTGGTCTCCACCGCCCGCAGGGCCACGACATTTTCGTAGGTCCGGCCGTCTCCCATGACTCCGACACTGCGGACCGGCAGAAAGACGGCAAAGGCCTGGCTGATCTTGTCATACCAGCCGCTCTGGAAAAGCTCTTCGATATAGATGGCATCGGCCAGGCGCAGCATGTCGGCGTATTCCTTCTTGACCTCACCTAAAATCCGCACCCCCAGGCCGGGTCCGGGGAAGGGATGGCGCCAGACCATCTGCCGGGGCAGGCCCAGTTCATCGCCCAGGGCCCGGACTTCGTCCTTGAACAGTTCCCGCAGCGGCTCCAGTAATTCCAGCTTCATGTGTTCCGGCAGGCCGCCGACGTTGTGGTGGCTCTTGATATTCTGGGCCTTGCCGGTTTTGCCCCCGGCGGATTCGATGACGTCAGGGTAGATGGTCCCCTGGGCCAACCAGCGGGCGTCCTGGAGTCGGCCGGCGGCCTCCTCGAAGATGGTGATAAAGAGATTGCCGATTATTTTGCGTTTCTGCTCCGGGTCCTCAACGCCGACCAGGGCTGAGAGAAAACGGTCCTCGGCATCCACCCGCAGGACTTTGACCCCCATGTTTTCGGCAAAGGTGGCCATTACCTGATCACCCTCACCCAGGCGTAAAAGACCGGTATCCACGAACACGCAGGTGAGCTGATCACCGATGGCCCGGTGGATCAGGGCGCCGGCCACCGAGGAATCAACACCGCCGGAAAGCCCCAGAATCACCCGGTCGCTTCCCACTTTCGCCTTGATCCGGGCCACGGCGTCCTCGATGATCTGGCCCGGGGTCCAGTGACCGTGGCAGTCGCAGATCTTGCGGACAAAGGTATCGATCAGGATTTCGCCCCGGGGGGTGTGGTTGACTTCGGGATGAAACTGGACCCCGTAAAGTTGCCGCTTGGGATCCTGGATGGCCGCCACCGGGGCATTGGCGGTGGCGGCGGCGACGGTGAATCCCGGGGGTAATTTGCTGATGTGGTCACCGTGGCTCATCCAGACCGGGCTTTTTTCCTCGACAAAAAAGCCGTCGAACAGGGGGCCAGGATCGCCGGATTGTTCAAGCTCGGCGTGGCCGAACTCGCGTTTGCCCGCCGCCACCACCTCGCCGCCGAAATGCCGGGCCATGACATGCATGCCGTAGCAGATGCCCAAAACCGGCACTCCCAGATCCAGCAAACTTTCATCAAACCCCGGTGCCCCGGAATCATAAACTGAGCAGGGACCGCCGGAGAGAATGATTCCCCGGGGATTGAACTCCCGGATTTCGGCGATATCCATGTCATGCGGATGCAGTTCGCAGTAGACATGGGCTTCACGTACCCGGCGGGCGATCAGCTGAGTGTACTGGGAACCAAAATCCAGGATCAGAATTTTTTCACTGTGAATATCCATAATATGCAAATAATTCCAAAAAGTTTTAAGTTTGGGCGTAACTAAATCCCAGTGTTTGTTCTGTAAGCGGTCACAGGGTGTCGCAGGTTGTGGTGAGCGGGACGGCGAAGCGTACATCAGTACGTGAGCCGGCCCGATCGCCGAAAGATGCGGTGCCCTGTGACCGCTTACCCGAGGCGGTAGTTGGGGGCTTCCTTGGTGATGATCACATCATGCACATGGCTTTCCCTGAGCCCGGCGGCGGTGATTTGGACAAATTTGGCCTTGCCGCGCAACTCCGAGATATTCGCCGCTCCCACGTAACCCATGCCCGAGCGCAGACCGCCCATTAGTTGGTGAATCATGGTGGAAAGAGGTCCGCGGTAAGGAACCTTGCCCTCGATACCCTCGGGTACCAGTTTGGCCTGGTTTTCGGTCTGGTCCTGAAAGTACCGGTCGCTGCTGCCCTGGTGCATGGCGCCCAGGGAGCCCATGCCCCGGTAGCCCTTGTAGGTCCGGCCCTGGTAGAGAAAGGTTTCGCCGGGGGTCTCGTCGGTGCCGGCAAACAGGCTGCCCACCATGATCAAGCTGGCGCCGATACCGATGGCCTTGGTTATCTCACCGGAAAACTTGATGCCGCCGTCGGCGATCAAGGGGATCCCGTAACGGTCCGCGACCTTGGCTGAGTTGTGAATGGCGGACAGCTGGGGGACGCCGACCCCGGCAACAATCCGGGTGGTGCAGATGGAGCCCGGACCCACCCCGATTTTTACGCAATCGGCCCCGGCCTTGATCAGGGCCTCGGTACCTTCGGCGGTGGCAACATTACCGGCGATTACCGGTAAATCCGGGAAGGCGTCTTTAATCCGGCGCAGGGCATTGATGATGTTCTGGGAATGGCCGTGGGCCGAATCCAGCACCACCACGTCAACCCCCATCTCCACCAGCTTGTTGATGTCGGCCATGGAGGTATTGGGACCGATGGCGGCGCCGACCCGCAGCCGGCCCAGGTCATCCTTGGCTGCCCGGGGATAGCGTCGGATTTTCTCGATATCCTTGATGGTGATCAGGCCCTGGAGGTTGCCGTCGTCATCCACCACCAGCAGCTTTTCAATCCGGTGCTCATGGAGCAGTGCCTTGGACTGTTCCAGGGTGATGCCGGGACGGGCGGTAACCAGGTTCTTGCCGGTCATGACATCCCTGACCTTGAGGTTTTCATCGGTGACAAAACGCAGGTCGCGGTTGGTGACGATTCCAGCCAGTTTAGCGTTGCGCAGCACCGGCACCCCGGAGATCTGGTTGTTGCGCATGATGGCATTGACCTCGCGGACCGTGCGGTTTTCGTCCACCGTGACCGGGTCGATGACCATTCCCGATTCGGATTTTTTTACCTTGCGTACTTCCCGGGCCTGTTCGTCTATACTCATGTTTTTATGGATGATGCCGATTCCGCCCTCCCGGGCCATGGTGATGGCGGTCCGGTGTTCGGTGACCGAGTCCATGGCCGCGCTAACCAGGGGGATATTAAGATCGATGCCCGGAGTAAGTTTGGTGCAGAGATCAACCTCGGCAGGCAGGACCTCGGAGGCTGCCGGAACCAGCAGCAGGTCATCGAAAGTGTAGGCGGTTTCCAGATTGTCAAGCGGCATGGGTAAACTCCTTGCGGATGAAAGGTGGCGATATGTTAGAATGTTATAGTTTAACCGTTTTGCCTCGTAGGGTAAATTTACTTTTTGCTTCCGGCCCGGCAATTAACGGACATTTAACTGGCACGCCAAAGGAGGAGAAGATTTTGTTACTGAACATCAACCCCGACAACCCCCAACCCCGCCTGATCAAGCAAGTGGTCGAGGCCCTGCAGCGGGGAGCGGTTATCTGCTACCCCACCGACACGGTCTATGGGATCGGTTGCGATATTTTCAATCAGAAGGCGGTCAAACGGATTTATCAGATCAAGCAACGGCCCTTTGGCAAGCCCTTCAGCTTCATCTGCGCCGATCTCAAGGATGTGAGCACTTATGCCCATGTTTCCAATACCGGCTATCGGGTAATGCGGAAAAGCCTGCCCGGGCCATATACCTTTGTCCTTGCCGCGACCAAGCTGGTGCCCAAAATAATGATGAGCAAGCAGAAGACCGTGGGAATCAGGGTCCCCGATCATCGGATCTGTATGGATCTGGTCCACGGGCTGGGCAACCCGCTGGTGACCACCAGCGCCGCCCCGGATGACCCGGATGCCCCGCTTCTGATCCATGCCCACGAGGTGGAAGAACGTTATGGCAAACTGGTTGACCTGATCATCGACAGCGGTCCGTTGACCGATTCGGCGCCTTCCACCGTGGTCAGTCTGGAAGCTGATGAGTTGTCCGTGCTGCGCCCAGGCAAGGGGAATATCGAGAGTCTGGGGGCTTGATCGGCAAGGCCCGGGGTGCGGTACCCCGGGCCTCTTGGTGTGCCTTAATCGATAAGGCCGTCTTTCAAAGATTTACTCATGGTAAAATGAACGTTTTTGCGGGGGGGAATGTGCATCACCTTGCCGGTTCTGGGGTTTTTGGTGGTGCGTGCCTTGCGTTCACGCACCGAAAAACTGCCAAAACCGCGGATCTCTACCCGACGATTTTCTTCCAGAGCCTGAAGAATATTCTCCAGCATGATGTCCAGAGCCTGGTCCAGGTCCTTTTTAAGAAAACCGGGCATTTCCTCGGCTACCGCATTGATGAGATCCCGTTTAAGCATGGTTGTTTTCCTTATGAGGGTTGATTTGTTATAATGTTTATCGCGCTATCGTCCATTCGTATGCCAGTACCGGGGTCGGGTCCAGATTTGGCACCAGACGGTCGCCCAGTGTACTGCCGACCAGCAGGGAGAGCAAGGAGATATCCCTGCGGGGAGGATAAATAAGAGGCGGCACCTCGTCACCGTCCAGTCCGCCCAACTCGGCGGCCAGCATGGACGCGTCGTTCAGGTTGCCCAGGGCGTCGATCAGCTGTAATTCCAGGGCCTGGGCCCCGGAAAAAATCCGTCCGTCGGCAAATTCCCGCACCCTGTCATCCGGCAGCTGGCGGCTGAGGGCCAAGTCGTTGACGAACTGGTCGTGGACGCCATGAATCATCTCTTCAAGCATCTCCCGTTCGCGGTCTGTCAGGGCCCGATCTATGGCCCCGGCATCCTTGAGTTCGCCGCTTTTGATGGTCTCGCTGCGGTAACCGATTTTTTGCAGCAGTTCCTCGAGGTTGGCGAATTTGATGATCACCCCGATACTGCCGGTCAGCGTTCCCGGGTTGGCGATGATCCGTTCCGCTCCCAGGGCCGCGTAGAGCCCGCCGGAGGCGGCCACCGAACCCATGGAGGCAACCACCGGCTTAACCTCGTTGGTTCTCTTGACCTCGGCATACAACTCCTGCGAGGCCCCCACCGCTCCGCCGGGGCTGTCGATCCGTAAAACGATGGCCCTGACTTTGTCTTGGCGGCGAAATTGGGTGAGTTCTTCGATAATCTGGTCGGCGGAACCGATGACTCCGTGGACTTCGATTACGCCAACTCCCGCGCGGGTCGGGTCGGTGCGCATCAGGGACCCGATGAAAAAGCTCACCCCGGCCCCAAAGAGCAGCCCGGCCACCAGCAGAAGCAGGCAGCCGGACAGCAGTGGATGTCTTTGCCTGTATGAGCTTTTCTCGTCCATGTTCGCCCGATTTTAAGTGGTTAACTTATATTATCAGGAATTGTCGTCGGCCTTTTCCTGGCTCTCCATCTCCTCTTTAAGGAGGTCGCCCAGGGTGGAGGGTCCGCTTTTGGCCTGCTGCTGCTTGTACTCTTCAACCCGGGCCGCTTCACCCTCGTCGCTCAAGGCCTTGATCGAAAGTCCGATCTTGCGGTCCTTGGCGGAGACGTTGATTACCCTGGCTTCCAGGGTGTCTCCGACATTGTACAGGCCCACCGGGGTTTCCACCTTTTCCTTGCTCAATTCGGAAACGTGCACCAAACCCTCAATGCCTTCTTCCAGTTCAACAAAGACACCGAAGTCGGTCACATTGGTGATCTTGCCGCTGATCTTGGTGCCGATGGCGTATTTTTGCACCGCCGCTTCCCAGGGGTCCGGCTGCAGTTGCTTGATTCCCAATGAAAAGCGTTCGTTTTCCTTGTCGATCTTGAGGACCACCGCCTGGATGGTTTCACCCTTGGCGTATTTTTCACCGGGATGCTTGATCCGTTCGGTCCAGGAAAGATCGGAGACATGGATCAGCCCGTCGATGCCCTCCTCGATGCCGATAAAAATCCCGAAATCGGTGATATTCTTGATCTTGCCCTCGATGATCGAGCCCACGGGGTAATTTTCGGCCACCATATCCCAGGGGTTGGGCTGCAACTGTTTCATGCCCAGAGAAATCCGCTTGGCCTCGGGATCGACATTGAGTACCGAAACCTCCACCTCGTCGCCAACGCTGACGATCTTGGAGGGATGGCGCGATTTTTTGGACCATGACATCTCGGAGATGTGGACCAGACCTTCCACGCCCTCTTCGAGTTCGACGAAGGCGCCGTAATCGGTGATGCTGACCACTTTGCCCGGCACCTTGGCGCCGGAGGGGTAGCGTTGCTGAATGGTCTCCCAGGGGTCGCTCTTGAGCTGTTTAACACCCAGGGAAACCTTGTCGTTCTCTTTATCGTACTTGAGTATCTTGACCTGGATTTCGTCGCCCACCTTGTACATCTTGGAAGGATGGGAAACCCGGCCCCAGGAAAGGTCGGTGATATGACAAAGCCCGTCCATGCCGCCGAGGTCGACAAAAACCCCGTAGTCGGTGATGTTGGTAACCGAACCGGTGAGGACCTGGCCTTCTTCCAGGTTGGTGCGCATTTCTTCACGCAGCTTTTTGCGCTCCTCTTCCATGATCGCCCGCCGGGAGATGACCACGTTGTTGCGGCGGCGATTGTACTTGAGGATTTTAAATTCGTAGGCTTCGCCGATCATGGCGTCAAGATCGCGAACCGGTCGCAGGTCGATCTGGGAATAGGGTAGAAAGGCCGGAACTCCGATGTCCACGGAAAGGCCACCTTTGACCCGGCTGTCGATACGGCCGGTGATGGTCTCGTCGGCTTCCTGGATCCGGGCGATTTCTTCCCAGACCTTGATGCCGATGGCCCGTTCCCGGGAGAGCTTGAGCCCGCCTTCGGGTTCACGTTTTTCCACGAAAACCTCGAAGGTGTCGCCGATGTTGACATCGACCTGGCCTTCCTCGTTGCGGAATTCGCTGATGTCGATTTCGCCTTCCGCCTTGTCCCCGATGTCCACCAGGACATAATCTTTGCTCACGGCGATAACCTCGCCGTTAACCACTTCGCCCACATCCGCTACCCGGATGCTCTGCTCGAACAGATCGGCGAAGGATTCACCACCTGCGGTTGTTGTTGTGTGTGTGCTGTTTGCCATGTAAACAATCCTCCTTAAATTATGGAATTACGATGAGCTTATATACCAGAGGGTCATTAGAAATACAAATTATTTTGTTGAGTCCGGAGGCGAAAAAAACAAGAGCTAAAGTAGCTTGTACTACAGGTGACGGCGCGGCAATAACAACTAATTGTTAGGCTAAAAAACAGGGCTGCGGCTGTTTCGCCTGGTCGTCGAGCAGGTTAAATTTTTATAAATAACGGGTTCAGTCCAGGGGGCAGTTCCGGGCCGTGCTACTTTGGTCGCAACTGATCCGGTTCCCGCCGGCTTGCTTGCTGCGGTACATTGCCTGGTCGGCCAGAAACTGAAGATGCTCGATATCCTCTCCCCAGGTTCGTTGCGGGTGCCGGTGAAAACTGGCCAGTCCGATACTCAGGGAGGTGTTGCCGAAAGGGGCGAGCCGGTACTGCTCAATGATTCGTTCGGCCACGGCCATGGCCTGCTCGTTGTCCGTATAGGGCAGGATGATAGAAAATTCGTCGCCGCCGGGCCGGCAGCACCAGTCGACATTGTCGCGGGTGCTGTTGAGCAGCAGGCGGCCGATGGCCTGAAGGGCTCGGTCGCCGGCCTGGTGGCCGAATTCATCATTATACTCCTTGAAATTGTCCATATCGATAATGGCCAGATAAAGGGGGTAGTTCTGTCGGTATGCCCGGGGAGCCTCTTCTTCGAGTTTGACCTCAAAGCCGCGGCGGTTGAAAAGGCCGGTGAGGGGGTCGCGCATGGAAAGCTGCTCCAATTGGTGCAGCATGGTCTGCTCCCGCAAGGCCCGGTGGAGTTTGGCTTCCAGTTCGTCGATGTTGAACGGCTTGGCGATGAAATCACAGGCGCCGGCCTTGATGACATCGGTATAACTGAATTTTTCGGCATAGCCGGTGATTACGATAACATCCAGGCGGGGGTAGTGGTTTTTGATCTCCCTGAGCAGGGCCATGCCGTCCATTCGAGGCATGGTAAGGTCGGTGAGTACCAGGGAAAAGCTGCCATGTGCCAGTTTCTCCAGGGCATCCAGGCCGTCGACGGCGGTGGAGCACTGGTAACCGAAGGAGTTGATGGTAATCTCAAGCATCTTGAGAATCTGCGGATCGTCGTCCACTGCCAGTATTCTGACCGGGAAGTTGGGTTCAAGGGTGAATGCTGGCAGGGCCTGGCTCATATTCTCTCTCTAAATAATTTGACGGCTTTTTAAAAATTGTTGGGTTAATCAAAAAAATGATCCGGCTGCCGGCTTGTGCTATTTTATGATATAACACACAGGGTGTCAGGCGCCGGCGCGAGTATATTGTTTTTTTGCAATGTGGTCAAAATTCATTGCCTTTTTGCGCTTTTTATCCTAAGAGACTGTACAAGTCTCTATATAGTGAACATAATTTCGGGGGTCAGTTGTCATGATGTTTCGCCTCCGGCGTTTACTTGACTAAAGCGTTGACGTTTAATTTGAAGTATGTTGCATAAAAAACATTGAATCACAGTTATGGGGCCGCAAGCAAACATATATTGCCCGTGCCCTGGTCAGAGAAGGCATTTTTTATGACGACCCCACGACTGGTTAGCTACTTTCGGAGTGATTTTCCAAGATGAAGCTTCCTCCTCTTACCATCGGCCCTTATACGGCGCCGGTTCCCCTGATCCAGGGGGGCATGTCCATTCGTGTTTCCACCT
>PWOG01000180.1 GCA_003557565.1 Desulfobulbaceae bacterium | reverse complement strand
TTCCGTTTCCCGTAAGTGTTCTTCAAGCTCCTGGTTGAGCCGGTTAAGCCGGTTGTTTTCCCCCCGGAGCGAGTCTCTTTCCGCTTCCATTGATTCCAGACGGGCCGTCATCGTCTGAAGGGCCTGCCGGGCTGGCGGTTCAGGACGCAGGTGCTGGGTGCGGACCCAGCCATCCGGCCCGCCGGGGACCTCCACCCGGCTCCAGTCGCCGGCGGTTTCCAGAAGTTCCAGCCGCTGGCCGGTGCCTATCATCCGTAAAATCCGGTATTGATCGCCGGGGCCGGATCGGAAGGTGATTTCGAACTGGTCGGTTACATAGCGGGTCTCGGCGACAGCGGTGAGCGCCATGCCCAGAACAAGGACTACAGCCAGAAGGATTTGTTTTTTCATTTTTTTATACTCCACGAGATTATCTTAAGCTGCAGCAGCAACTGCTAATATATTAACTCATAACTATGTATGGCAAAAACCGGGACGTATTTCAATCTCTCAATTTATTGACAGGCCGAAGCAGCGGATTTTCTTCGGCAAACAAAAAAAAGTACAGCCACCGTTTTTTCCTTATAATCCGCTAAATTTTTCAATATGATTTTATTACATACCCGTAATTGAAAAGCCTTACCCCATTTAACTGAATGGTAGCCATCATGCCACTTCCCGCTAAAAAGAATATATACATGATCGGCCTTAATGAGTTTAATCGCCGGAAACTCAACTCCCTGAGGCACTTTGACGAATACGAATTCCACGGTCTCATTCCCCCCGAGGAAGCGGAGGATGCGGATCATTATGATGTGGAGGCAATGATCGGCGATTTAACCAGGAAGCTGGCTGCCGCTCCCGGGCCGATCGACGCCATAGTCACCTACATCGACTTTCCCGTCAGTTTACTTACGCCAGTTCTGTGTAAAAAGTTCAACCGGCCCTCCCCCTCCCTGGAAAGCGTCATGAAGTGCCACCATAAATACTGGAGCCGGGTGGAACAGGCGAAGGTAATAGGCGATCATATTCCGAAATTCAGTAAAATTAATCCGTTCGATCACGATCCCCTTAAAGAAGGAGAGCTCGGGTTCCCCTTCTGGTTGAAACCGGTCAAATCCGTGGGCTCCTACCTGGGCTTCCGGGTGGAGAACAAAAGACAGTTCAGGCAATACCTGGAGATCATCAGGGGGCAGATTAACCGGATGGCTGAACCATTTAATTACATCCTCTCGCTGGTTGAATTACCGGAAGAAATCCAGGGTGTTGACGGCAATTATTGTATCGCCGAACAGCTGATAGGGGGGCACCAGTGTACCGTGGAAGGTTATGTTTTAAACGGAGAAGTATATTTTCACGGGATCATTGATTCCATCCTCCATCCCAACAGATCCACCTTCCTGCGCTACGAGTACCCCTCCCAGCTGCCGAAGAAAGTACAGGAGAGAATGGCCGGGATCTGCCGGAAAATCCTCACCCATATCGACTACAATAACGCCGCCTTCAATATCGAGTTTTTCTGGAATAAACCCAAAGACAAGATCTGGCTGCTGGAGATAAATACCAGGGTGTCACAATCGCACAGCGATCTCTTCGAAAAAGTGGACGGTGCCTCCAATCATGCCATAACCGTGAATGTGGGCCTGGGGAGATCACCTGATTTCCCCCATCGGCAGGGGCCGTATAAAAGGGCTTCCAAGTTTTTCTACCGCTCATTCCGGGATGCAGTGGTAAGCCGGGTCCCCACCCCCGAAGAGATAAAGGAAATCGAAAAAACCATCGACGGTGTCCTCATCGACGTCAGGGTAACGGAGGGTATGCGCCTGTCTGATCTGAACGAGCAGGACAGCTACAGTTACGAACTGGCCTGGATTTTTATCGGCGGCAGGGATCATGAGGACCTGATCCGCAAGTACCGGGAATGTATGGACCGGTTAAACTTTGCATTCAAACCGATCGAAGACTCCCTGCCCATCGGAGTGGTTCCTGGTACCGGCGTATTCCATGATATTCCTCCTGAAGTGCGGCCGCTATGAAAAAGAATATCTTTCTCATCGGCCTGAATGATTTCAATCTCGCCAGACTGCAGTCCATCCCCGATGCTGCGGACTGCAATTTCCTGGGGCTGCTGGATTATCATGACGTAGTCGGCCCTGAGCAATACAACATCCGTTATCTTCTGGAAAAAGCGGAGGCAAGGCTCAGGGCCTTTGACGGTTCCATCGATGCCATCATAGGCTATATGGATTTTCCGGTGAGCACCATGGTACCCGTCCTCTGCGAGAAATTCCGGGTCCGCTCCTCGTCGGTGCGGAGTTTCCTCAAATGTGAGCACAAGTACTGGAGCCGTCTTGAACAGCGGGCTTCCATTCCGGAGCACGTCCCCCGCTTCACCCTGTTCGATCCCTTTGCCGATGATGCGCTCACGGCTATTGAGCTTGATTATCCCTTCTGGATCAAGCCGGTGAAATCCTTCGGCTCGTACCTTGGTTTCAGGATCAACAGCGAGCAGGAGTTCAGCCGGGCGGTAAGCCTGATCCGTCGGGAGATAGGCCGTATTTCGGAACCCTTCAATGACCTGCTGGATTATGTCGGGGTGGAAATGCCCCGGGAAGTGGCTGATATCGGCGGGCATTACTGCCTGGCCGAAGAGTTGATCGGCGGGCATCAGTGCACCATGGAAGGCTGCCGCTACAACGGTCAATTATATGTCTACGGCGTGGTGGACTCCATCCGCTATCCCGGCACATCCGTCTTCCAGCGCTACGAATACCCCTCCCGGCTGCCGGAACGGATAACAGCCCGCCTGGAGACCATCGCCTCCCGCTTCCTGGAGTGGATCGATTACAATAATTCAGCCTTTAATCTGGAATTTTTCTGGGATGAAAGGCGGGACAGGATCTGGTTCCTGGAGATCAATACCCGGGTGGCCCAGCACCACAGTTATCTTTTTGAGGCGGTTAACGGTATTTCCAACCATGAAATTCCCATAGCCCTGGCCCTGGATCGCCCTCCCCAAATCCCCGCCGGGAAGGGGCAGTCTAAAGTTGCCGCGGTTTTTTTCAATCGTGAATTCGAAGACGGGGTTGTGGAAAAGGTCCCGGACCGGGAGAGCATCCGGAGGATAGAAGAACAGTACCCCGGAGCGGTTATCCAGATAGAGGTGGAAAAAGGGATGAAGCTGTCGGAGCTTCCCGAACAGGACAGTTACAGCTACATCCATTCCCTCGTCTATCTGGGAGCTCAAAATAGAGAGCAATTGCTGGCTGATTATAACAGCATCCTTGCTCAGCTGGACTTTACATTCAGGCGGTAAAAAGGAGAATGCCATGGACCTGCCCTTTCAGATCAGGACGGATTTCCCGTATAAAGTGAAGACCATTGAGCATATTTACATCCCCTTATCCGACGGCACCCGCCTGGCCGCCAAAATGTGGCTTCCGGAGACGGACAGCGGACAGGCGTTTCCGGCTGTCCTGGAATACATCCCCTACCGCAAGAGGGACGTGGAAGCCTGGCAGGATTCCATTGCCCATCCCTATTTCGCCGGGCACGGCTATGCCTGTCTGCGGGTGGACTTGCGGGGTGCGGGTGATTCCGACGGGATTCTGGGGGATGAATATCTGCCGCAGGAACAGGAAGACTGCCTCGAGCTTCTCGGATGGATCGCCGGCCAGCAATGGTGTGACGGCAATGTCGGCATGATGGGTATCTCCTGGGGCGGATTCAACGGCCTGCAGGTGGCTGCAAGGCGGCCTCCCGAGTTGAAGGCCGTCATAACCCTGTGCTCCACGGATGACCGTTATGCCGACGACGTCCACTACATGGGCGGCTGCCTCTTAGGGGACAACCTCTCCTGGGCCTCGGTCATGTTCGCCTTCAACTCCTGTCCGCCCGATCCGGAAATAGTCGGGGAGAGATGGCGCGACATGTGGTTTGACCGCATGGAAAACAGCGGCCTGTGGCTCGAGAAATGGCTGCGTCACCAGACCAGGGACGACTACTGGAAACACGGCTCCGTCTGCGAAAATTACGCCGATATCCAGATTCCCGTCTTTGCGATAAGCGGCTGGGCGGACGGCTATTCCAACGCGGTGTTCCGGCTCATGCAGCATCTGGATGTTCCGCGGAAGGGCCTGATCGGTCCCTGGAGCCACAAATACCCGCACCTGGGCAAACCCGGGCCGGCCATCGGATTCCTCCAGGAGGCGGTGCGCTGGTGGGACCACTGGCTGAAAGGAAAAGACCGGGGGCTCATGGAGGAACCCATGATCCGGGTCTGGATGCAGGACAGTGTGCCCCCCTCGACCGGTTACAGGGTAAGACCCGGCCGCTGGATTGGCGAAAACGAATGGCCGTCGCCCAATATTTCCCCTGCAACCTTCCGGCTCACCGACGGCAAGATGATCGGCCAGGGTGAAATGGAAAACCGAAAAGGCCCGCCCCTGAACATTCACTCGCCGCTCAGTACGGGACTGTTTGCCGGCAAATGGTGTTCCTACAGCGCCACTCCGGATCTCCCCCATGACCAGCGGGAGGATGACGGGGGCGCCCTGATATTTGAAAGCAAGCCCCTTGCTGAAGATCTGGAGATCATGGGCCCCCCGGAAATCGATCTTCATTTCAGCGCCAGCGGGCCCGTGGCCATGGCGGCGGTCAGACTGTCGGACGTGGCTCCGGACGACAGGGCAACCCGCATCTCCTACGGCATTCTGAACCTGACCCACCGGGAAAGCCATGAGCAACCGGAACGGCTCAATCCCGGAGAAAAATACCGGGCGACCATCAAGTTAAACGATATTGCCCAGAAGTTTCCCCAGGGCCACCGTCTCAGAATCTCCCTGTCAACTTCGTACTGGCCCCTGGCCTGGCCGGCGCCGGAGCCGGTACGATTGACCGTTTTCCCGGAATCCCGGGCGCATATTCCGGTTCGACCGGCTCGGAAGGAGGATGAAAATCTAAGGCCGTTTGCCCCCCCGGAAGGGGCTGCGCCCGTTGCCTTGAAACAACTGACTCCCACCCTGCATGACTGGATCGTCAAAAGACATCTGGCCGATGATATATCAACCCTGGAAGTCATCAAGGACGAAGGCATTCACCGGCTAGAATATTCCGGAATGGAACTGGAAGACAGGGTCCACGAATGGTACAGTTACCGGTTTGATGATTTTGCCACGGTTCGCGGGGAAGTGAGGTCTGTCCGCGGCTTCAGGCGAGGAGACTGGCAGGTCAGAACGATTACCAGAACAGTGCTGACCTCTTCGTCGACTGATTTTTTCCTGCATGCCGAATTGGAGGCCTATGAAGGGGATTTCAAAGTGTATTCAAAGATATGGGACAGGACGATTCCGAGGAGTTTTGTTTAGTTTTCCATCCTTCTCCGGGATGTGCTGGGTGATGGCGGCAGTAGAGTTCCCAGGTGGTTTCAAGGGCGGAGAACTGGTCCAGGGTAGACTGGCGTCTGAGCGGCCCCTTCCCTGTTATGGGGGCAAATGACCCGCAACGCCAACTTATAGGATCTTCGATGAACCCCAAACCCCTGGTACTGATAACCGGCGCCACCGGCTATATCGGCCACCGCCTGCAGGAAAGATTGCTGGCCGAGGGCAACTGCGCCGTCCGCCTGCTGGTGCGCAATCGTCACAAGGTGGGGAGCGAGGTCAGGGATCAGGTGGAGATCATCGAGGGCGATACCTTCGATCCGGCGAGGCTCGACCGGGCCCTGGCCGGGGTCGAAACCGCCTATTACCTGATTCACTCCATGGGGTCCGGGGCGGATTACGAACGGCTGGACCGGCAAAGCGCGTTAAATTTTCGGGATGCCGCCATTCGCCAGGGAGTTAAGCGGATTATCTATCTTGGGGGCCTGGGGGTTAAGGAGTCGGCCAGCAAACATCTGTTGAGCCGCATCGAGACCGGGGAGCTTCTCTCGGCCCGGCCCCAGGAGATCCAGACCATCTGGTTCCGGGCCGGGGTTATCATCGGTTCGGGCAGCGCCAGCTTTGAGATCATTCGCCACCTGGCCCAGAAACTGCCGCTGATGGTGACCCCCCGCTGGATCAGGACCCGGACCCAGCCTATCGCGGTGGATGATGTGCTGGCCTATCTGGTGGCGGCGCTCAACCATCCCTTTTCCGGCAACCTGGTGGTTGACATCGGCGGTGAGCCCAGCGATTTCCAGGCCATGCTGCTCACAGCGGCTGAGATTATGGGGCTCAGGCGTTTTATTATTCCGGTGCCGGTACTTTCGCCGCGGCTTTCCTCTTACTGGCTGGTGCTTTTCACCCCGGTCCCCTATGCCATCGCCGCCGCCCTGGTCGAAGGGCTGCGCTCGGAAACCCTGGTCCAGAATGATCACGCTCGCCGATTTTTCCCCCAGATTCAGCCGCTCTCCTACGAGGAGGCGGTAAAACGGGCCCTGGCGGAGATCGAACAGCAGCAGGTATTGAGCCGCTGGTGCGACAGCAGCGCCGGGGCGGTCTGTGATATCGGAGGCCAGGATGATATGAGCACCGCTTTTCTCCGCGATCGCCGGGTGGTGGCATGCGGAGATCTGCCGCCGGCGGCGGTTTTTGCCGCCGCCTGCTCTCTCGGCGGCGAGCGGGGATGGTTCACCTACAATTTTCTCTGGCGTTTGCGGGGTTTTATCGACAAGTTGGCGGGGGGCTATGGCCTTAATCGCGGCCGCCGCCATCCCAGTGAACTGCGGATCGGGGACGCTTTAGATTTCTGGAAGGTGGCGGACCTCAAGCCCCGCAAACGCCTGCTGCTGGCAGCCCAGATGAAGTTGCCGGGCAAAGCCTGGCTGGAATTTGACATCCAGAACGGGCAATTGGTCCAGACCGCCTATTTTTACCCCAAAGGCGTCTGGGGCCGCCTCTACTGGTATGCGGTCCTGCCCCTTCATGCCCTGGTGTTCGGCGATCTCGCCCGCAGCATCCTGGCCCGGGCCCGGGAACTCGCCGCCTCCACCGCCACTGAACCGGGCCCAAAAGATGACAGGTAATTGCCGCCGGCGACCGGCAACACCCCGTGAACGCTTACTTCATGGTGAACCCTGTGATCAGTTACAACAGGAGAAGATATGGACGGACAGACCTTGGTTCTGCCGGAAAATTCAAGCAACCGCGAGCTGGTGGCAAACGTCCACCCGCCGGACTGGATCAATCCTGAGCCGGCCGGCCGCTACAATCTGGTGGTGATCGGCGCCGGCACCGCCGGGCTGGTGAGCGCCGCCGGGGCCGCTGGCCTGGGCGCCAGGGTGGCCCTGATCGAGCGACACCTCATGGGCGGGGACTGCCTGAATGTCGGTTGCGTTCCCTCCAAGGGGCTCATCAGGGCTTCCCGGGCCATTCACGACCGCCGGGACGGGGTGGGGTTCGGAATCGGGGGCGGCAAGGGGTCCATTGATTTCCGCCGGGTCATGGAACGCATGCAACGGATCAGGGCGGAGATCAGCGTCCACGATTCGGCCCGGCGCTTCCGCGACGAGCTGGGCATCGACGTTTTTCTGGGAGAGGGGCGATTCACCGGCCGAGATTCCATGGCCGTAAATGGTAAAACCCTGCACTTCAGCCGGGCGGCCATCTGCACCGGCGCCCGGGCCGCGGCCCCGCCGTTTGCGGGCCTTAAAGAGGCTGGTTATCTGACCAACGAGACCGTGTTTTCCCTGACCACTCTGCCGCCGCGACTGGCGGTGATCGGCGCCGGACCCATCGGCTGCGAACTGGCCCAGGCCTTTGCCCGGCTGGGCAGCAAGGTCACCATGCTGCAGCGTTCGGACCGGATCCTGCCCAGGGAGGACCCTGATGCCGCCGAAATTATTTCGCGGCGTTTTGCCCGGGAAGGAATCGAGATCCGCTTCCTGGCGGGGATCGACAAGGTTTCCCGCCGGGGCGAGGAAAAGGTGATCACCTTCACCCAGGAAGGAGAATCTTTCGAGCTGGCGGTGGATGAGATCCTGGTGGGCATCGGCCGAGCCCCCAATGTGGAGGGTCTGGATCTGGAAGCCGCCGGGGTTGACTACCACAAAACAGGGGTACGGGTCGACGACCGGCTGCGGACCACCAACCCGCGCATTTTCGCCGCCGGCGACATCTGTTCGCCTTACAAGTTCACCCACACGGCCGATGCCCAGGCCCGCATCCTCATCGCCAACGCTCTGTTTAAGGGCCGGCAGAAGGTTTCCAGGCTGGTGGTCCCCTGGTGCACCTACACCGATCCAGAGGTGGCCCACGCCGGCATGGATGAGCAAGAAGCCCGGGAAAAAGGGTACGAAGTCATGACCCTGACGGTGCCGCTGTCGGAAGTCGATCGGGCCAGGCTGGACGGCGAAACCGAGGGTTTTGCCCGGGTACATCTGAAAAAGGGCAGCGACCGCATTCTGGGGGCCACCATCGTGGCCCGACACGCGGGGGAGATGATCAGCGAGCTGACCCTGGCGATGACCGCCTCCACCGGGTTGGCGGCCATCGCCAAGACCATCCATCCCTATCCCACCCAGGCGGAAGTGATCAAAAAGCTGGCCGATGCCTATAACCGCAGCCGACTGACGCCGTTTGTCAAAAAATTATTATCTGCCTGGCTTAGATGGCAGCGAAGAAAGTGAAAGCCCTATGAACCGGGAAAAAATAAGCCTTTTGGCCGCCATCGCCATTTTGATCGGTGTTTTTTTCTATTTCGACCTGGGCCGTTTTTTAACCCTGGAAGAACTCCAGGCCAATCGTGAAACCCTGGTGGAATTCTACGAAGACAACCGCCTGATCGCCAGCTCTCTGTTCCTGGCGATCTACATCGTCCAGACCGCGTTTTCGCTGCCCGGCGCCGCCGTGCTCTCCCTGGCCGCCGGCGCCCTCTTCGGCCTGCTCTGGGGGGTTCTGCTGGTTAACCTCGGCGCCACCCTGGGCGCCACCATGGCCTTTATTTTCGCCCGCTACCTGTTCCATGATCTGGTAACGAAGAAATTCGGCGGTCCTGTGCTTGACAAACTCAACACCGAGGTGGAGAGCCGGGGGTACAGCTACCTCATGTTCCTGCGGCTGGTGCCCATTTTCCCCTTTTTCCTGATCAACCTGGGGGCGGCCCTGACCTCGGTGCCTCTGCGCATGTTTTTTCTCACCACCATGCTCGGCATCATTCCGGGCAGCCTGGTCTATGTCAATGCCGGCGCCAGCCTGGCTGTTATCGAAACCATGAGCGATGTCACCTCGCCCCGGGTGCTGGGCTCCTTTGCCCTGCTGGGCCTGTTTGCCCTGATCCCGGCCATCTATGACAAGATCAGGATAAAAAGAGAGACCGCCCGTACCGGATGATATCCCGGTGAGGGCAAACGCCTGCTGCCGGCAGCCCGGGTGTAAGCGATCACAGAGCACCGCATCTTGCGGCGATCAGGCCGGCTCACGTACT
>PWOG01000287.1 GCA_003557565.1 Desulfobulbaceae bacterium | reverse complement strand
GATGAGATTTACTGGCACCAGTTGGCGGGCCTGCCGGCCCGCACCGCCGACGGCCGCCATGCCGGCCGGGTTGCAGATTTTCTGATGACCGCGGCCCACCCGGTGCTGGTTATCGTCGATGACCGTAATCGGGAACACCTGATTCCGGCCCATGCCGAATTTGTGGCCGTGCGTTATGGTGCCGACGGTGAGCCTGCCTGGCTGCTGCTGACGCCCCCGCCGGGCTTGCTGGATCAAGACAGTGCGCTTTGATATTTTAACGATTTTTCCGGATTTTTTTGTTTCCCCCCTGGCCCAGGGAATGATCCGGCGGGCCATCCAGGACGGTCTGGTTGGCGTTGGGCTGCATGATATTCGGGAGCATGCCACGGACAAACATGCCATGACCGATGACCGCCCCTTTGGCGGCGGCGAGGGCATGGTGATGAAACCTGAACCGCTGGCCGCCGCCGTCCGCCATGTCCGGGGCGCGGCCGCCTCGGCCCGGGTGGTGCTGCTCAGCCCCCAGGGCCGGACCCTGAATCAGGAGATGGCCGCCGAACTGGCCGGGGAAGAACAGCTGATCCTGGTCTGCGGCCGCTACGAAGGAGTAGACGAGCGCTTCCGGGAAGCTTATGTGGATCGCGAAGTCTCCGTTGGCGATTATATTCTCACCGGCGGGGAGCCGGCGGCGCTGGTCCTGCTGGATTGCGTAATCCGGCTGCTGCCCGGGGTACTGGGCTGTGGTGACTCGGCGGAGAACGACACCTTCAGCCAGGGCAGCCGGGGCGGCTTGAAGTATCCGCAATATACTCGGCCGCGGGTTTTTGAAGGCAGGGAGGTGCCTCCGGTGCTGCTCTCCGGTGATCATGCCGCCATCGCCCGCTGGCGCCTTCTGGAAGCGGTGCGCCGTACCCGGCAGCGGCGGCCGGAGCTGCTCAAGGCCGCCGACTTTACCGGAGCGGAGCGCCGGTTGCTGGCCCAAAACGGGATTGAGATAAAGTAAGCGATCACAGGGCACCGCCGAAAACGGCGATCGGGCCGGCTCACGTACTGATGTACGCTTCGCCGCCGAGGCTTACCACAACCTGCTCCCACCCTGCGGGAGCTTACCATTTTGCCCCCGTGATCACTTACGAGATAAACCTTCCCGGCGCTGGGGGCGATCAGCTTGGATCCCGTTCCCGGGTGGCCATTGACCCCGGCCAGGGCCGGAACGAGCCGGAGTGCGGCAATGATTGAAAACGGGCAAACCACGGCTCCGGCGACGGAAACAGGCGATGATCATCCGGGAGCCTGGCTGGATATCGCCCTGGTTCATTATCCGGTGTTTAACCGGCGGCGGGAGATCATCGGTTCGGCGGTGACCAACCTGGATATCCATGATATTGCCAGGACCGCCAGGACATACGGGGTCAGGCGTTTTTACCTGGTAACCCCCTATGAGGACCAGCAGCACCTGGTGGCGGAACTGCTGGACCACTGGCTCAACGGCCGTGGCGGCCAGCTCAATCCCGCCCGCAAGACGGCCCTGGAGCTGGTCAGGGTGGTGCCCGACCTGGCTGCCCTGTACGAGCAAGTCGGCGTAGCCCGTGGGGGCCGCCCCCTGGTGCTGGCCACCAGCGCCAGGAAGCAGGCGAAAACTCTGGACTTTGGCACCCTGCGGCAGCGTCTGACCGCCGGACAGCCGGCGCTGGTTCTGCTGGGCACGGCCTGGGGGCTGGCTTCCGAGGCCTTGGGGGAAGTGGATGCCTTCCTGCCGCCCATTAAAGGGGGCGGGGATTATAATCATCTGCCGGTGCGCTCGGCGGCCGCCATAATTATGGACCGCCTCCTGGAGCCCGAGTAGAGCGCTCCCCGTCCCGACTCGGGGCAGGGGGGTGGATACGGATTTACAACATTAGGTGGATACGGATTTACAACATTAATTGATGCCGGTTTTTTTACCACGGAACCGGCGGCTGATTATCAACCGGTAACCCCGGCATAACCAAGCACATGGTTTGCCCCGTAAGCGTAAACAGGGTGGGCCCGGGTTGTGGCCCCGGGGTTACAGCAACCGTAGCTAAAGGAAGATGTGATGAACGCGATTGAACAGATTGAACAGGAACATGTGCGCCACGACCATCCGGATTTTCGTCCCGGCGACACCATCAAGGTCCATTTCCGGATCGTGGAAGGAACCAAGGAACGGGTCCAGGTGTTTCAGGGGGTGGTTATTCGGCGGCGGCGCGGAACCGTTGGTGCCAGCGTCACCGTGCGCAAGGTTTCCCACGGGGTTTCGGTGGAAAAGAATTTCCCCCTGCACACCCCCAACGTGGAGAAAATCGAGGTGATAAGCCATGGCCGGGTTCGTCGTTCGCGGCTGTATTATCTCCGCAACCTGCGCGGCAAGGCGGCCCGGATTCGCGAACGCGACATCCGCTGATCTTTTTGTATGGCGGCGCTGCAGGCACTTTGGCAGGGGGATTCGGCCGGGGCCGACTCCCTGCGCTTTGAGCGCACCTTGAAGGACCAGGGATACCGCCTGGTGGCCGGCACCGATGAAGCCGGGCGTGGCCCCCTGGCCGGCCCGGTGGTCGCCGCCTGCGTGGTGTTGCCGGAGGATTGCCGGGCTGCTGGGCGCTTCCAGGACTCCAAGCAACTCAAACCCCAGCGGCGCCTGGAACTGGCGGCGGAAATCGCCGCCCTGCCCGGGGTGTATCTCGGGATTGGAGTGGTCGAACCCGCCGAGATTGATCGCCTTAACATTCTCCAGGCCTCGCTGCTGGCCATGAAAAAAGCGGTGCAGGCGCTGGCTGCGGCTCCGCCCGGCGATGGATCCGACGGTTTGCTGCCCGATTTTCTTCTGGTCGACGGCAAGCAGCAGGTACCCATTGCCCTGCCTCAGCAGGCCCTGGTCCAGGGCGACTCCCGCAGCGCCTCCATCGCCGCCGCCTCCATCGTGGCCAAGGTCCGCCGCGACGAGATCATGGAGCATTGTCACCGGCGCTACCCGCAGTATAATTTCCGCCGGCACAAGGGATACGGTACCGCTGAGCACCTGCGGCTGCTCCGCGAGCACGGTCCCTGCCCCCTCCACCGCCGGAGTTTTCGCCCGGTGCGATCTTGCCTGGGGGGTGAAGATGACTAGGCAACGTCAGGGCCTGGGGCGCCGGGGGGAGGAGCTGGCCGCCGCTTTTCTGGAAAGGGCGGGTTACCGCATCCTGGCCCGCAATTACCGGACCCGGGCGGCGGAACTCGATATCGTCGCCCGGCACCATGATCAACTGGTCTTTGTCGAGGTCAAAAGCCGCAACAACCAGGCTTTCGGTTCTCCCTTCGAGGCGATCACCTCCGGCAAGCAGCGGAAAATCGCTCTGGGCGCCAGTGAATACCTGGCCCGGGAAACGGCCTCGACCCAGGCTGCCCGCTTCGATGTGGTGGCGGTTTCCTTCGTCGACGGCAAACCCGAGATCGAACATCTGCCCAATGCCTTTGAGTTGTGACCGTCCATCCCTGCCCGCCCTCCTTTTTCCAAGGTGAATCCGAGTCCCCGCCATGACCAGCCACCCTCGCAACGAAAACCCAGAAAAGCCTTTACTGGTCGGGATTACCATGGGTTGTCCCGCCGGGGTCGGTCCGGAGATCATCCTGCGACTGCACCTTGAGCGCGAGCTGGCCCGCCGGGGCGACGGCGACGCCGGTGCAGGCACGGCGGTTGTAGCCAATCAAGGGGGGGGACTTTTAAGCTGTCACGGGGCGCCGCAGGTTGCGGCAAGCGGGATGGCGATGCGTACCTCAGTGCCTGAGCCGGCCCTGGTGGTCCTGGGCGACCTCGGGGTGCTGGAGCAGAGTGCTCGGCGATTGGGGCTGACGGTTAACTTCAATGACTGGCGGCCGGGGTGTAAGCCCCTGCCGGAGGCGCTCAACGTCCTGTCCGTCTCCGCCCTGGAGCCTATTCCCCAGCCGGGCCGGCCCACCCCCGTCTCCGGCCGGGCCATGGGTGAATATATCGAAAAAGCGGCGGCCCTGACCCAAAGCGGGGAACTGTCGGCCATGGTGACCTGTCCCATCGGCAAGGATATGCTCAACGCCGGCGGGTATCATTATCCGGGCCATACCGAGATGCTGGCAACCTTGTGTAATCGCCGGAAATATGCCATGATGATGGCCGGAGACAGATTGCGGGTCACCCTGGTCAGTATCCATCGAGCCCTGGCGATGGTGCCCCAGGCGGTGAGTGAAGAAGCGGTGACCGGGCTGGTCAGTCTGACCGCTCGGGCTTTGCTGGAGGATTTTGCCATTGCCCGGCCACGGATCGCCGTGTCCGGCCTCAATCCCCACGCCGGGGAAGGGGGGATGTTCGGCGACGAGGAACGCCTGGTCATCGGCCCGGCCCTGGCCCGGGCGGCGGATCTGCTGGGAGATCAAGTCGAGCTCTCCGGTCCCTGGCCCCCGGACACCGTTTTTCACCGGGCCGCCCGGGGTGATTTCGACGCTGTGGTGGCCATGTATCACGACCAGGGATTGATCCCCTTCAAACTTCTCCACTTCCATGACGGGGTCAATGTGACCATCGGTCTGCCCATTGTGCGAACCTCGGTGGATCACGGCACCGCCTATGATATCGCCGGCCGGGGGGTGGCCGATCATGCCAGTCTGCGGGCCGCCGTTCTGCTGGCCGCCTGGATCGCGGCCAACAGGGCGGCGACGACGGGCGCCAAACAACATGATTAAGGGCAAAGGACCGGTGTTGAGCGTGGATGAGGAATCCGGGCGGCAAGAACGCAAGGTAAGTGATCGCGTAAGTGATCACGGGGACAAAATGGTAAGCGGTCACAGGGTGTCGCAGGTTGTGGCGAGCGGGCCGGCGAAGCGTACATCAGTACGTGAGTCGGCCGGCTCACCGCAAGATGCGGTGCCCTGTGATCGCTTACAACGCAAGGGGCTGCTGATCGCCCTGGAGGGGATCGACGGTACCGGCAAGTCGACCCAGCTGCAGTTGCTGGCCCGGCGTTTGCGGGAAGAGGGCCTGGAGGTGGTCCCGACCCGTGAGCCCACCGACGGCCCGTACGGCCGGCAGCTGCGGGAACTGTTTCTCCATCGCGCCACCCTGGCCCCCGACGAGGAACTGCGGCTGTTCATCGAGGACCGGCGGGAGCATGTCGCCGACCTGATCGCTCCGGCCCTGGCGGCGGGCCGGGTGGTGGTCACCGATCGCTATTATTATTCCACCGCCGCCTACCAGGGGGCCGGCGGTCATGATCCGGCGGATATCCTGGCGGTCAACGAAAGTTTTGCCCCCCGCCCGGATCTGGTGCTGCTGCTGGTGGCGCCTCCCGAAGTAGGAGTTAAGCGGGTGCGGGAAGGCCGGGGGGAGAGCCTCAACGATTTTGAGCAGGAGGATTACCTGCGGCGGGTGGCCGAAATTTTTGCCGGTTTTAACAGCCCCGGCCTGGTCCGGATCGATGCCACCGGCACGATGGAACAGGTCCGGGATGAGATCTGGCGGGCAGTCGTGCAACTGCTGGCTGCAAGGAAAATGACCACCGGAGGTGGGCATGGCAGTAACTGAGACCGGTTCGCGGCGTTTGTTTAACGTAACCGTTCACCAGGGCCATCAACCTGTTGATTTAACGGTTTGTAACCGTTCAGCAGTGCGGCAGATTCGGGCAATCAGCCAGGTGAGGCGTACACAGGGTACTCAAGCCTGGCTGATTGCCCGAAGGTGCGGTGTTGCTGAACGGTTACTGTTTTGCCTGGCCGCCTTGCTGTCGGTGGTGCTGGCGGTGGCCGGCTGCGCACCGCAGATTACCACCATGCCCGGGCCGGAGGCGGAGCCGGCGCCGCAGTATGCGGCGGAGCTTGAGCCCTACGAAGAGGCTCTGGATCCGGCGTGCGCTTACTTTCAGTTCGTCTGGGGCAGGAGCGCGGAGCTGGCCGGTCGCCTGGATGAGGCCCGTTACGCCTATCGGCAGGCCCTGCTGTGTGACCGCCGGGCGGTTCATGTGATGCGTCGCCTGGCCATGGTCCTGCTGCAGCAAAAAGAGCAGGAGGAGGCCATTGAGATGGTGCGGCGGATCATCGAACTGCGGCCCGGCGATATGACTGCCCGTTCCCTGCTGGCCAAGCTTTATACCTCCATTGATGATCCCGACCAGGCCGCCGCCGCCTATCACGAAATTTTGGCAATGGACCCGGATAATGCCAACGCCAGGTTGATGCTGGGGGTTATTTACGGCGGCAGTGGCCGCCAGGAAAAGGCCCGTGAGATCCTAGAGGAGCTGGTGGCTGACCGGCCGGACTATTTTCTGGGGCATTATTACCTGGCCCGGCTCTATCATGATATGGGCCTGGTGGAAAAGTCCCTGGCCACTTATGAAAAGGCCCTGGAACTGAACTGGTCTCATCCCCTGGCCCGTGAGGTGGGAGAGGTTTACGAAGAGGCCGGACATTACCGGGAGAGCCTGGAGATTTACCGGCGGATGGTGGCGGAAGATCCCACCGATGCTCAGGCGCGATCTCTGCTGGCCAATATTTACCTGCGCCTGGACCGGGTGGAAGAGGCCCTGGACGAACTGGCCGAAATGCGTCAATACAGTCGCGATGCCGACCAGGTTGATCTGACCATGGCCCGGATTTTACTTGATGAACAGCGCTACGAGGAGGCTGCGGCCCTGCTTCAGGGGATTATGGGAGATGAGCCCCGACTGGACGCCATCCGTTCGCTGCTGGTGCTGGCCTACTACCGGCTCGGGCATATCGATAAGGTCAGAAATCTGCTGGAAGAAATCCGCCCCGGCGATTATGGTTACGAGGAAGCGGTGCTGATGCTGGCCCGGATCTACCACGATGCCGACAAGCCGGCTGCGGCCAGGGAGGTGCTGGAACAGGCCCTGGCCGACCCCGAACACCGTTATCTGAGCTTTTATGTCACCCTGGCAGTGCTCCACATCGAGTGGCATGACGCCGGGGAGGGGCTGGCGGTTTTTCAGCGGGCTCTGCAGGATCTGGGCCCAGGGGCGGAGCTTTACTTCGAGTATGCCGTGTTCCTGGACCGGGTAGGGGATATCGACGGTGCCCTGGCCAAGATGCAGGAGGTGATCGCCCATGATCCCCAGGATCCCCATGCCCTGAACTACGTTGGTTACACCTGGGCCGACCGGGGTGAAAACCTGGAGCAGGCCCGGGAATACATCGAACGGGCGGTGGAGATCAAGCCTCGCAATGGCGCCATCCGGGACAGCCTGGGCTGGGTTTATTTCCGCCTGGGTGATTACCGGCGAGCCCTCGCGGAACTGGAGCTGGCGGTGGAGCTGCTGGATGACGACCCGGTGGTTTATGACCACCTGGGGGATACCTATCGCCGGCTGGAGCGCTTCCAGGAGGCGGAGGCCGCTTATCGGCGGGCCCTGGAACCGCTTGAACTCGACCCCGATCCGGAGCTGCGCCGCAGTCTTGAGGAAAAGATTGAAGAACTGACCGCAGGACAGGACAGGTGAACAAAAATTATGTAAACGATCACCGGGCACTGCCGAAAGCGGCGATCTGGCCGGCTCGAAAGGGGACAGATCTGAAATTCGTTCCCGATTACGCGTCGGCGTCTTGCTTGCCGCTTTCGGCGGGGCTTTGTGGTCGTCCGCGCCGGTGGGTGTCCGGACTGCTGTGCGCCCTGCTGTTGCTGTCGGCCGCATGCGCCACCCGCCCGCCGGTGGGTGAAGAATTGACCGGAAGAGAGTTGCGGGGGGTCAAGGAGGCCTTTCTTGCCACCATGGAACAGCGCCGCCAGGCGGTGCGGTGCCTTGATGCCGAAGTCGATATCAACTGGCGAACCCTGTTGCGTTCCGGCATAATACCCGGTTATCTCCAGGCCATGGCGCCGGGCCGGTTGAAATTCGTCGGAGTCGATCCTCTGGGCCGCCCGGCTCTGGTCCTGGTCACCGACGGGGAAAGCTTTCGCCTGATCATGGTGGGGGAGGGCATGGCCTACCAGGGGCCCACCACCGCCGAGGCCTTCCGTCGTCATCTCCCCGAGGGTCTGGATCCGGAAAGACTGCCGTCTTCGCTTTTTGCCTGGGTCAGTGGCGGTATGCCCCTGGAGCCGGAGGTGGTGGCGGTTTACCGGGAACACCAGGGTCCTGGGTATTGGCTGGAAGTGGCCGACCCTCCAGGGGCCCGCCTGCTTTTTGAGCCCTTGGCCGAAGCCGACGTGCCGGTTACCGCCGCAGTTCGAAGTTGGGATCAGACACCAATTTTGCAGCCGCCGAAATTGGTGTCTGACTCCAACTTCGGTCCAAATCTCGACAATGTAGATGCGGTACCGGCCCTGGCTGGCGGCGGCGTGTTGCGGCGAATCCAGCTTTTCGAACCCGACCAGCGGCGGCCCACGGAGATTATTTACGATGACTACCGGCCGGTGACCAGTGCCGCCAACGATGCCGGCTGGCTGATGCCCCACCGGATCGAGCTTGATTCCCGCCAACACCGGGGCCTGAGTCTGACCATGGTGCTGGCCGACCTGCTGGCCGATTGTGTCCTGGGAGAAGATGATTTTCAGCTTTCAATCCCCCCCGGCTTTACCTTGGAGACGGTCCAGTAACCCTCGGCACCCTGTGACCGCTTACGGAATAACCCCTGTGATTGATTACGTAGCGTGGCCTGCGGGTTCATCGTTGCGATTAGGAGATTTTTTTAGATGTCTTCACTTGAAATTGATGCTCTGCTGTCCCGGGTCAACCGCCCGGGGCGCTATTGTGCCGGGGAGTTCAACGTTACTCGCAAGGACTGGCGGCAGGCCCGGCTGCGCCTGGCACTGGCCTTTCCCGACCTCTATGAAATCGGGATGTCCCACCAGGGGCTGCAGATTCTCTATCACCTGGTAAATGCCCGCGAGCAGTGGCTGGCGGAACGGGTGTACGCCCCGGATATCGACCTCGAACAGGCTCTGAGGGAGGCCGGGCTGCCTCTTTTTTCCCTGGAGTCGCGCCGTCCATTGCAGGAATTCGATGTTGTCGGCATTACTCTGCCCTATGAGCTCTGCTACACCAATATCCTGACCATCCTCGATCTGGCCGGCCTGCCCCTGCGGGCGGCGGACCGCGACAGCGGCCAGCCCCTGGTTATCGGCGGGGGTCCCTGTGCCTTTCATCCCGAACCGGTGGCCGACTTTTTCGATGCCATCCTGCTGGGCGACGGTGAGGAGGCCCTGCCCGAGATGCTGGCCGTGATCCAGCGGGGCAAGGAGGAGGGGCTAACGCGGGGGCGGATCCTGGAAGCACTGGCGGCCACCCCGGGGGTTTACGTTCCCGCCTTTTTTGCCCCCCGCTACGATACCGCCGGCAACTTTCTCGGTACCGAAGCTCTGCGTCCCGACTTGCCGCCGGTGCGCCGGCGGGTCCTGGCCGACCTGGAACGGGTGGATCATACCGCATCACCCCTG
>PWOG01000018.1 GCA_003557565.1 Desulfobulbaceae bacterium | reverse complement strand
CGGCGGCTTCGAGGGCAGCGGTCAAGCCGCTGATCCCGCCGCCGACGACCAATACAGCACCTGAGGGTGCGCTGCGTTCATCTGTCATGCCTCTCCTCCATTCTTTTAGAAAATAGATAGATGGTACTCACAGGCTTCGATTTTATTTACCTCAGGCCGCAACTCATTTGTGGGAGCGACCGCCTCAAGCAAATAACACCTGCTGGCCTGACTTAACCCGTAGGAAATAAACCAAGTGAGCAAAGCTGGCAAGAATATTCCAGCATATCACAGAAAAAATCTCCAGGTACCGAGCACTGCGGTACCTGGAGATTTTCCGTTCAGAAGTCAAACGTCATCGGATCAAACCGGTGGTCTTATACCCAGGGGTCGGTTTCAACGATGTTGTGGCATTCAACTTTTTCACACTTCCACTCCTGAGCCTTGGGATCAAACGTGGAGTTAACGAAGGCCTTCCAGTTTTCTTCATCGAGGTTGGGATAGTCGGACCGGTAGTAGAAGCCCGGATAACGGGATTCCTTCCGGAACTCGATGTGGCGGATATGGGTTTCCACGCACCAGATGCGGTGGTAGTTCTCCCAGGCCCGCATCAACTCGTGCAGGTCACCGGCGGCCATCAGCTCGGCGTCTTCACGCAGCATCCGCAGAAGATCCAGACAGATGTTGAGCAGCTTGCCGGAGGTCATGTAGTAGGTGGCAACGCCGCCACCGTACTCGTCGGTGGCCTTCATCAGGCGCATCATCAAGCCGGAGGGCTTGCAGTAGTTGGGGTTGACGTTGGCTGCGGTGCTGGCGCCAACATGCTCGATATAACGCTTAACCGGTGCGTATACTTCATCGGCATATTCCTGGGCGCTCTTGGGCAGCTCAGGTTTGAAATCAGCGTTGTCGCGGCAGAACTTAACCATCTGCTTGGCCACGATCCGGCCTTCGGCATGGGAACCGGAGGAGAATTTGTGACCGGAGGCGCCGACGCCGTCACCGGCGGTGAACAGACCGTCAACGGTGGTCATCCGGTTGTAGCCCCACTTGTACTGATGGCTCCGGGGACCGTCCACGGTGGGCACCCAGTCTTCATCGGGACCGGAGGTCCAGATGCCGCAGCAACCGGAGTGACTGCCCAGCATGTAGGGTTCGGTGGGCATGATCTCGCTGCCGACCTTTTCGGGCTCGATGTTCATCCCGGCCCAGAGACCGGCCTGGCCCACGGACATATCCAAGAAGTCTTCCCATGCCTCACTCTCGAGGTGTTTCCAGAACTTCTTGACCGCCTTTTCGTCCATACCGGCTTCCCGACGCTCGTCGAGGAAGGCATTCAAGGCGACATCGGTGGCCATGTAAATGGGACCGCGACCGGCCTTGAGCTCGTTGAGCAGCAGGTGGTTACGCAGGCAGGTGGGGGTAACTGCGGACTTGCCGTAGGGCATGTACTTGGCAAGCTCTTCGGCGGCGGCATCGGAGTTGGCGTAGAACTCGCCCAGACCGTTCTGTACTTTGGCCTTGAACAGGAGGAACCAGGCGCCTACCGGGCCGTAACCGTCTTTGAAACGGGCCGGGGTGAAGCGGTTTTCCATCATGGTCAGGGTGGCGCCGACCTGAGCACACATGGTGTAGGTACTGCCGGCGTTCCATACCGGATACCAGGCACGGCCCTTGCCTTCACCGGTGGACCGGGGACGGAAGATGTTTACCGCACCGCCGCAGGCGCAGAGCGCGGTCTTGCAACGGAAGACGTGAACCTTGTTTTCGCGGGTGGAGAAGCCAACGGCGCCGGCGATCTGGTTTTCCTTGTTCTTGTCCAGGATCAGCTTGACGATGAACACGCGCTCCATGATGTTCTCTTCACCCAGAGCGGTCTTGGCCGGCTCGGCCACGATGCACTTGTAGGACTCACCGTTGATCATGATCTGCCATTTACCGGTCCGTACCGGGGTGCCGCCTTCCCGCAGAGTGGGGGCGGGCTTGTCGCCGAGAAGGTTCTCGCCCTGCTCGTCCTTCTTCCAGATGGGCAGACCCCATTCCTCGAAGAGCTTGACGGATTCGTCTACGTGACGACCCAGATCGTAGATCAGGTCTTCACGAACCACGCCCATCAGGTCGTTGCGGACCATCTTTACGTAGTTTTCGATTTTGTTCTCGCCGATGTAGGTATTGATGGCGGAAAGGCCCTGGGCAACGGCGCCGGAGCGCTCCATCGCGGCCTTGTCAACCAGCTTGATCTTGAGATCGGCGGGGGCCCACTTTTTGATTTCGAACGCGGTACCGCAAGCGGCCATACCGCCGCCGATGATCAGTACATCGACGTCGTGCTCAACTACTTCGGGATTGGCGACTGCGGGCAGCTCGCCCATCGGTTTGTTCGGCAATGCCATAATATTGTCTCCTTCTTTAAATAATTCTGTAGGATCTCGTTACCAGATGATTACCAGTCCGGTCGTTGCCGCCCTTACTTGGCCAGCATGGTCGGTGCCGGCAGATCCTGCTCCAGAGCCAGCTTTTCGTCGTCGAGGTTGTCACAGGTGACATCGGTGTATGCGTTGGCGGCACCCTCGGCGGTGGTCCGGATGGGGAACTTGAAACGCTTCATGTTGCCGTTACGGAACTTAACGGTCCACATGATGGAGTCGGAACTCCGCATGGGATGAACAACGCCGCCCATGGGCACGAAGTCATCGTAGCCGCGGACGGCGATGGCGCCCTGCGGACAGATCTTGACGCAAGAGTAACACTCCCAGCATGCATCGGGCTCCTGGTTGTACGCCTTCATCTCGTCCTTGTTCAGAACCATCAGGTCGTTGGGACAGATGTACATGCAGGCAGTCTTATCACCGCCCTTGCAACCATCACACTTTGAAGGATCTACATAGCTCGGCATTCACTAACCTCCTCAATAATTGAGTTTGAAATTTGTCGACCGGGCCTCACCAGCTTGGCAAGACCTGACCTACGACACCTTTTTCTGCACAGTTTTGAACTTAAAAACAACCGTTATAAAAGCCGCCCCCGGAAAATGGACCCGGGCTTCACAACAGTGCCGGGATTTACAAGCTGCAAATCAGCACTGTTGCACACCTGCAGACCTTGCCAGGAGCGAATTAAAACCACTTTTTTCAGAAAAATGAAGGGGCGCTCATATTTTCTAACTTTGGATTGTATAATTTTTCGCCCGGCAAATGTCAAGAAAAAAACTCCCCACCGCCGCATGGATGAAACTTGGTTTAACAATTGACACATTGCTCAATGGTGGGTATTTTTTAAGGTTAAAAATTCATAAATGTCACTATACGACCACGGTGGCCACCGGCAATGAAAAACCTGCCGGTCAACTTTAAAATTTATGCCGCAAAGGTCACATTTCATTGCGGGCTGTTCAGCAGACCCCGACAACATTACGAGGAAGCAACACCATGAGCAACCAGGAATCAAACCAGGAAAACTCCACTCTTTTTGCTCGCAACCCGAGCAACATCATGCCGCATAAACTGAACCTGGACAGCAAGCTTCAGTTCAGCTGCCATCCCGGCGTTTCTTGCTTCACTGCCTGCTGCGGCAACATCAATATAATTCTTACGCCTTACGATATCCTGCGCATCCGCCGGACTCTCAACCTGCCCGCCGACGAATTTCTGCTGCGCTTTACCACCCCGGTGTATCTGGAGAAAACCGACCTACCCGGCGTCCGCCTCAACCTTGACGAAGAGGGCCGCTGCCCCTTTGTAACCGAGGAAGGCTGCACGATTTATGAACAGCGCCCCACCACCTGCCGGTACTATCCGGTGGGCATGTCCTACTTCCGGGAATCACCCGAAAAAAAGGAGGACACCGCGCCGGCCGAGGAGTTCTACTTCCTGGTCAAGGAGGATCACTGCAAGGGCCACGAAGAGGACAAGGTTCAAACCATCCGGGAATGGCGGGTCGATCAGGGTATCGATGAATCCGACGAGATGAACAAGGAATGGATGGAACTGGTCATGCGCCGCAAGTCATTTGGCCTCCAGGCCACTTTGAGCGAGCAGGCCAAGCGGATCTTCTTTATGGCCAGCACCGACCTGGACAAGTTCCGGGACATGGTCTTCAGCGAATCTTTTCTCTCCTCCTACGAGCTCGATGACGCCACCCAGCAAAAGCTGCGCGAAGACGATGTGGAACTGATGCGCTTTGCCTTCCGCTTCCTGGCCGCCACCATGTTCGGCATCCGCGACTCAAGCCTCAAAGTCCGGGAAGAAAGGCTCAAAGAGAAGATGGAACAGATGAAAAAGGAACGAGCCGAGGCCGAACAGCGGGCCGAGGAAACCTACAAGGAACTGCTCAAGGACCACGAAGACCTGAAGAGGGACGTGGAAGCCAAAAAAAGCCGCACCGGCGCAAAACAGTAGAGCACAGGCAACCCAATTACAGGTTTGCCCGGAAAGCGCCAGGGCGGGGGCTGTACATTTACCCGCCGGCCCTTCAAGCCCTGGCCTCTTCCCCCTTAGCTTCTGAAGATGAGCCGGAAACAAGCCCCGCTTCCCGGTTCACTATCCACTTCAATCCGCCCCCGATGGGCGTCAATTATGTTTTTGACAATGGCCAGTCCCAGGCCGGTTCCCCGGTGCCTGTCGGTATGAAAGGGATTGAAGATCTTCTCCCGGTCTTCTTCCCTGATCCCTTCGCCGGTGTCGGCAATTTCCACCACCTGGACCTTTTTGTCCCGCCGGCTGCGCAGGGTCAGTGTTCCTCCCTCGGGCATGGCCTGAACGGCATTGAGCATGATATTCAGCAGGGCGCGGTAAATCTGTTCCCGGTCCATAACCAGCGGCGGCAGCTGCTCGTCCAGTTCCAGACAGGTGGCGATCCCCCTGGTTTCCAGTTCTGCGGACAAAAAGTTCAGGGCCTGGCGCATTACTTGGTTGATTGACTCCGGGGAACTCCGCAGGGTCTGGGGTCGGGCAAAATCGAGAAATTCCCGGACAATCCCGTCAAGTCGCTCGGTTTCATTGACGATGATCTCGGCCAGGTGTTCATTGCCCGGAGCCTCCCGGTGCACCCGTTTACCCAAAATCGCCGCCGTGCTGCGGATGATCCCCAGGGGATTCTTGATCTCGTGGGACACCGAGGCCACCATTCGCCCCAGGGTGGCCAATTTTTCACTGTCGTGCAGCTGCTGCTCCAGACGCCGGCGTTCCTCGGCCCGTTTTTCCATGATCCCTTCGGCCCGGCCCACGATAACCCGCAGGACAATGAACAGCGACGACATAATCAGCATGGAAATCAATATCACCGCCCCTTGAAAACGGGCGATGGCCTCCATGTCCTCGGAAAGGTCCTGGACCACCTCGATCACCCCCATGATGATATCGGGCTTGTCTTCCAGAGGCGTGTACTGGATGAAGGGAATGTAGGTATGCAGCTGGGAAGTGGCGGGGGTCACCCAGGGCAACACCCCCCAGGGCCCACCCTCGGTGACCAGCCGTGATGCACTTTCCCCGGCCAGGGCGTTTTGATACTCCTCGCCGCCCACATCCTTTTTCCCGATCATCTCACTGTCGGTACTGTAGGAAATGATATTTTCCCGGGAGTCGTAGATGGTTACGGTCTGGATCCGCATCCCGTAAGTGGTGTCGCGAACCACCGCGTCCAGCAGCTGATGCTGCTCTGGGGTTCGCAGGGCGATCCTGCCGTAATGGAGCACCGTGGGCACCACGAACTGCTGGAACACCTGGTGGCTCAGATTTTCGGTCACCACCAGGGCGTAGGCCTCACTGCGCTCCAGCAGGACTCTTTTGGCATAATTGGAAATCAGCCAGGAAAGGGCCAGGGTGAAGACCAGAAACACTACCAAACTGGTAAAAGAGAAGAACTTGACCAGGCGGAATGGTTTCTTGGCCGCCACTTCACCGTTCCCCGGCTTTTGCTGGTTGTCAACCACCGCACACTCCGCAACGTCTACAGCTTTGCACCCGGCAGGGTTCGGTGGAGCCACCGGCCAGGGCCCGTTGATACTCCTTGAAAAGGTAACCGGGCTTGATCCCGGGTGCAATAATTTCCCAGGGCAACAGTTCGTCGGCCCCCCGGGTCCGGCAGGCATACCATTCGGGGTCACAGCCCAGCACCGCCAGCGAACGCCAGGGACCGCCCTCTTCCTCGCCGGTGGCCAGGGTCAGCAGGGCCTGGCCCAGACGGCGATCACCCCGCGCCAAAATGGCCTGCCAGTAAGCATGTTCAGGAGATTCAGCGCTGAGCCTGACATTGGCCTCGGCCCGCAGCCTGGACCGCAGCAACTTCAGGCGGCGGCGCAGCACGGTGATACCGGCAAAAGGGTGATACTGAAACGGGGTCCAGGGCTTGGGGACAAAGGAGCTGACGCTGAGCTGGACTTCGGTGAGCCAGCCCCGGGATCGGCCCAAGGCCAGCAGGCGGCGGCGCATTTTGCCGATCATATCCACCAGTTCCTGCAGATCGGCATCCTCCTCGCCGGGCAGGCCGATCATGCAGTAGAGTTTGATGGTGCGGATACCGATGCCGGCCAGGGCTTCGGAGGCCTGCAAAATGTCCGCCTCGGCCAGGTTTTTGTTAATGATCCGCCGCAGTCTTTCCGATGCCCCGTCGGGGGCCAGGACCGCCGTTTTCACCCTGCTTTGCGCCAGCAGCTGCAACAGTTCCGGGGTCAGGGCATCGGCCCGCAGGGAAGAAAAGGAGAGCTGGCATCCGGCGTCGGCGATCCGCCGGCTGATCTCGGTCAAAGTATCGGGGTCGGCCATTTCCATGCCCAGCAGCCCCACCCTGCTGATCTCCTCGGGCCGGCGATCCAGGGCGGCGCCGATGGCCGCCGGCGACCAGAGCCGGGGTGGGCGGTAGATGAAACCGGCGGCGCAGAACCGGCAAGCCCGGCTGCAACCGCGCCCCAGTTCCACCACGAACAGGTCGCTGAACTCGGCGGCGGGACTGAGCAACCGGGAATAACCGGCTACTTCCGGATTGTTCAACAGCACCGGGCTGATCCTTGACGGCATTCCGGGCTCTGCGTCAATCCGGGCCAAACGGCCATCGGGGTGGTAGCTCGGGGTATAAAACCCCGGGGCATAACAACCGGCAAAGTTGGCGGCCAGATCATACAACAGGGCTTGGCGCCGGTGTTCGCCGGCACAATGGGCCGCCAGCCGGTCAAGCACGGCGGGCAGGAGCGCCTCAGCTTCGCCAATGAGAAAGAGGTCCGTGGCCGGAGCCATGGGTTCCGGGTTCATCCAGGCTCCCACCCCGCCGCCGATTACCAGTGGATGTTTTTCCCCGCGCCGGGCCGCCTGGAGCTCAATCCCGCCGGCGGCCAAAAGCCGCAGCAGATTCAGGGTATCGCCCTCAAAGGACAGGGAATAGCAGATCAGGGCGAAATCGCCCAGCGGCCGGTTCGATTCCAGGGAGCGGGGGGCGGCGCCGCCGGCTGGCAGCACAAACCGCTCGGCCAGGATCAGGGGGTGTTCATTGAGCAGGTCATATACCAGCTGCAGACCCAGATTGGAGGTGGCGACGGCGTAAGTACTGGGAAAAACAAGGGCCACCGGCAGGCGGTGACCCCATTTCTGGCGCCAGGTTCCCTTCTCACCGCGCAGGAGGTCGGGGGGCGACGACTCCCGCCGGCGATCGCGGGTCCGGCGCGGACGGTGGGAAGCCATCAGCGGCCGCCGTCAGCTTTCATTTTTACGCAGAAAGGTGGGGCGGTCAAAATCCTCATCTATCAGCGAGGGAAAGGCCTTGCGCCCGCCTTTGCCCGCAGCCTCGCGTCCGCCGCTGTTTTTGCCGCTCATGGGCAGGGTCTGGGCCCGGGCCTCCTTCTTTGTACCGGCGGCCAGGGGCCGGATCTTATCCGAGACGTCATCGTAATCCTCAATGGCCCGGATACCGGTGGCGATCACCGTTACCCGCAACTCGTCGCCCAGGTTGTCATCGAAGATGATCCCGAGGATGATATTGGCGTCCTCGTGTACCTCGTCATAAATCTTGGTGGTCGCTTCGGTTACCTCAGCCATGGTCAGAGTATCCTGGCGGGCGGAAATATTTACCAGCACGCCCTTGGCCCCGTCGATACTGATGTCCTGAAGCAGGGGGCTGGCGATGGCCATGCTTACCGCCTCGCTGGCCCGGTTTTCACCAACCCCCTGGCCGGCGCCCATCAGGGCCGGCCCCATTTCATTCATGACCGTGCGCACATCGGCAAAGTCCGGGTTGATATAACCGGGCAGGTTGATCAGGTCGGTTATCCCCTTGACCGCCTGGACCAGTACATCGTCGGCCATCTTCATTCCCTCGATGAAACGGGTGCCCTTCTGGGCCATGGAGATCAGGCGATCATTGGGGATGGTGATAATGGTGTCCACATGGGCTTTGAGCTCCTTCCACCCCTCATCGGCGTTTCTCATCCGGGTTTTGCCCTCGAAAGCAAAGGGCTTGGTGACCACCCCCACGGTGAGCGCCCCCATCTCCTTGGCCACCTTGGCCACGACGGGAGCTCCACCGGTGCCGGTACCGCCGCCCAGGCCCGCGGTTACAAAGACCATGTCGGTATCCTCCAGCAGCTTGCGGAGTTCGTCGATGGACTCCTCCGCAGCATCCCGGCCCACTTCGGGCTTGGCCCCAGCCCCCAGGCCCTTGGCCTGGTTGGGCCCCAGCTGCAGGCGGACATCGGCCTTGGAACGCTCCAGGGCCTGCATGTCGGTATTGGCGTTGATGAACTCAACCCCCGTCAACCCGCTTTCGACCATGGTGTTGACCGCGTTGCCGCCGCCGCCGCCGACGCCGACCACCTTGATCCTCGCTCGCGATTCCGTTTCCGCTAATTTAAAAGACATAACCTGCCCCCTTGTGCTGGTGTCCCTGGGATTATCAACTTCCCCCGAACCGATCGCCGGCCGGTTCAGAGCTTAAACTATTCTTTTGAACCACTCCTTCATCCGGCTGCCCAGCCGGCTGAACATGCGCCCGGAACGGGCGCCGAACCCGGTGGCCGGATCGTGCCGGGAGCCGTAAATCAACAGCCCCACCGCCGTGGCCCACTGGGGAGAATCAATCATTTCATCCAGGCCTTCGACGTTTTCGGGATAACCGACCCGCACCGGCAGATCGAATATCTGCTCGGCAAGCTCTTCTATATGTTCCAACATGGCGGTGCCGCCGGTCAAGACCATACCGGCATTGACCAGTTCCTTGTAACGGGAGTCGATGAGTTCCTGGTTGATCAGGGTCAGCATCTCCTCCATCCGCGGTTCCAGGATCTCGCCCATTACCCGGCGGGAAAGGCGCCTTGACTTGCGCCCCCCCACACTGGGGACTTCGATGATCTGGTCCTTGTCGATCATCGAGGCCAGGGCGCAACCGTATTCCTCCTTGAGCCGTTCGGCCTCCTTGAGCGGAGTGCGCAAACCCACGGAAAGATCGTTGGTCAGATTATGTCCGCCCAGGCCCAGCACAAAAGAGTGCTTGATGGTACCGCCGGCAAAAACCGCCAGATCCGAGGTGCCGCCGCCGATATCCAACAGCCCCACCCCCAGTTCCATTTCTTCCCTGGTCATGACCGCCTCGGCGGAAGCCAGTGGTTCCAGGACCACGTCGGCGACGTTGAGTCCGGCCCGGTTGCAGCACTTGACGATATTGTGCACCGCAGTGACCAGGCCGGTGACGATGTGCACATCGTCACCGGCCTGGTCACTGCGGTGCACAATATCGTCAAGTGCTGCAACCGGGCCG
>PWOG01000271.1 GCA_003557565.1 Desulfobulbaceae bacterium | reverse complement strand
CAGCAGCACCGCATCTTGCGGCGATCGGCTCGGCTTGCGTACCGGGGTACGCGGCGCCGGGTCGCTTGCCGCAACCTGCGGTGCTGCTGAACGATTACCGGTAATAAAGGTTGCCGCCGCCCATGGTCATCAACGACTTGTGCAGATTGCGGCGAAAATCCCGGCGATCCCAGATGCCCTGGATATGGCCGCGCCTCAAGGCGCTGCGGGCACTGTGATAATCGGGCGGGACATCATCGCCGGTGGTATCCCGAATCACCCGGGGACCGGCAAAACCGATCCGGCTGGAACGGATGGCAAACTGATAGGGCGAACACCCCAGGAAACTGGCCACCGGTCCGGCATAGGAGTTGTTGTCGTAAACCACGATATACAGGCCACCGGAGTCGATATACTCCCGGACCGCCATGGTGCACTTGGGCATCTGGATAACCCCCAAAGTACCCTCGTGGATGCGGATTCCCCCGGTGGTATGCACATAAGACAGCAGGGGACGCCGTTTGAGCCTGGCGACCTCGCAAGCCCGGACGAACTTCTCGCCCTCGGCCGCCCCCACCGTGCCGTTGCGGAAATCGCTGTAGAGCATGGCCACCACGATATCCACTCCCATAACCCGGGCATCGAAGGTGATCATCGCGCACGCACGATCTGTTTTCTTGCGAGCAGCCTCCAGCTTTTTGTCAAAGCCCGGAAAAGACAGCGGGTTGATCGAAGCCAAATCGGCGTTGAACTCACGGATCGAGTCGGGTTCGAACAGGTGCTTCATGTACCACTGATACTCCAGAGGGAAATGATGCCCGCAATTCTCGCAAACCCCGCAGAACTCACCGTACAGGTCCGGCACCCAGAGATCTTTGCAGCCGTGTTTATCAGCGTTGGGACAGCTCACGGTCCGGTCCTCGTTGGCCAGCGACGAGGTATAGATGTCGCCGTATTCGATCTGCTCCTGGTTATTAATGCTCCAGCTGGTCGCGCCGCGCGCCGAACGGGAGCCGGGCTTGCGGGCGATAAAGTCGTAGGCGGCGGTAAAGGGGGCGGAAACCTGTTTGATCAGCACCGAACCCTCACCGGAGACATCCTGCATCACCTTTTTGACCTGCTTGTGGCGGCTTTTGAGGATATCGTAACGGACGGTGTAATAAAACCTGGACAGTCCCCGTCCGAGCCGGCGATACAGGGCTGCCCCGCTGGACAGGCGCTCCAGATAGGCCTGGGTCGCCATATCCCTGTACTTGCGGGAACGGTACTGAAGCAGGCGACGGATTTCATCGCCGGCCAGCTCCCAGGAGACGTCGACCCGCAATTCATCATCGGTCCCGGCCTTTTCCACCTTCAGCTCATAGGCCCGGAAGGCCCGCAGGCTCTTGGTTTTAAGCACCACCTCGTCGGTGGCCCGGATCATCTCATCCTTGACCTTGCGAAAAAAGGTGAAATCATCACGTCGGGCCCCCAGCAGGGGCTCCTGGATAATCCGGTCTATGGTCCCATGGCGCAGGTTATCATCGGCGGTGATCGCCAGCCGTTCGGCACAGTTTTCCAGGAGATCCTTGGGCACTTTGCTCCCTTCCCGGATCTTGCCCTCGATGGCGGCGGCCCCTTCCGGAGAAATCACCGAGTAGTAGCCATGGGAAAACATCAGCCGGGCATCTCCCATACCCACGGCCTCGGCCCCGCCGGAACCGCCCTCCGAGGTCACCGCGATCAACGGCACCCGCAGCTTGGACATAACGTAAAGGTTGCGGGCAATCTGCTGCCCGGCCCCGGGATATTCTTCCACCGGAAAGGCCCCGGGGGTGAATATATAAAAATGGATGGGAATCCCCTCGGTTTCCGCCACCCGCATGTAACGCAGGGCCTTTTCGTTACCCCAGGGTTTGGTACTGCCGCCATTACGATACTCCTCGCCCTGGCCCTTTTCATGGCCGATGACCATGACCTGCTGCATTACCATCTTGTTCTTTACCCGGCGGGAAATACTGGCCCGGGCGGCCACCAGGGCCGGGTCGATATTGGCGTCTTCCTCGCCGCCCAGTTCGGTGTATTCTTCGTAAACGTTTTCCAGAATATCCTTTAGGGAAAAGCGCAATGGACTGCGCACAATCCGGACCCGTTCCATGGAGCTCAAGGATTCCTCGCAACGGGCCTCCAAAAAAGTCAGTGATTCCTCAAGAGCACCGATTTTTTCGGCCAGATGCTCATGACTGTGCTCGTAAAAGACATCCCGCAGGGACTTCAGTTTTTCCTGCAGGGCGGGAAGATTGGCCCATTCGTCACCTTCCTTGATCCAGGCAAGATAGCTGATCCTTTCGTCGGCCTTGAGCAGGCGTTTACGTAAATCTTCCATAAGGTAAAACCGTCCTTAGAAGGTCAAAAGGCGATCCAGATTGGCCGCCAGATATTGCAGATTGGTGTTTATCGGCGCCCCGCTGGCGTTGGTTCCTTCAATCACCATCTCCTCCAGAAACCTCCGGGCCCGCTGTTTGGCCTCGGCCACGGAGTCTCCCCAAACCAGAGCCAGGGCCAGGTTGGGATCATAATCACTGGGAATCACGTAGGGCCGGTCGGTGGGCACATGGGTGTAAACCGCCGACCACTCGTGCTGCGGGTAGGAGAAACGGGAAATGGTACCGATCCAGGGAGCGAAACCGCGCTGGGGATTTTCAGCGACGATCCGCAACTCTATGCTGGTGCCGCGAAACTCCACATCATCCTGGCTGTATCCCATCTTGTCCCCCAGGGCCAGCCGGATCTGTTCGCGGATCAGGTTGGGGTGTTTGCCGTCCAGATAGCTAATCCGGGCGGAGACATCATTTTCCACCTGGATCCGGGTATTGACCTCCAGGAGATAGGGCTGACCACTGCGGCTGACGATCCACTCCCAGGTACCGACATTGTCGTAGCGCACATGGGAGGCCAGTTTCAGCGAGTATTCGATCACCTCGTCCAGCACCGCAGGGGCATCAAATTCGTATGGAAAGCAGGAGGTGTCAAACCCCGGGGCGGCCTCCAGCCTTTTTTGCCGGCCGGTGCTTTGAATGGTGCAGTTGCGGGTGCCGAAATGCACCCGTTCGCCGTGGCGACTGCAGAGCAACTGCACTTCCAGGTGATTGTAATCACGCAGACACTGCTCAATCAATACCCCGGCGTCGCCGAACTGACGTTTGGCGTAATTCTGAACCTGGCGATAGACCCGGCGAAACTGCTCGATTTCATGTACTTCCTCGATTCCCATCCCGCCGCCACCGGCCGCCGCCTTGACCAGTATCGAGGGCTGAGGGATATCCCGCTCCACCTGGTCTTCCATCAGCCGCCAGGCGATTTCCTCGGCTTCGATCTCGTTGTAGATGGGGCCGTCGGTGCCGGGAATGGTGGGAATTCCCAACTGGTTGGCCACCCTTTTGGTGTTGATCTTGTCCCCGAGATCCTTGATCACCTCCCACTTGGGACCGATGAAGGTCAGGGGCTGGTCACGCACCGTCACCCGGCGGGCGAACCGATAGTCCTCGGAGAAAAAGCCGTATCCGGGATGAATGGCCGTGCACTTGGTGTGATCGGCCACCGCCAGGATGTCGTTGGGATCGGTGTAGCTGGACACCCGCCAGGCGCGGCTGGAGTTGCTTTTGCTGTCGAGATTGCGCTGGACATGCTCGGAGTGTTCGTCGGCCTCGGTGTAAACCACCACATAGTCGAGCCCCAGTTCACGGCAGGCCTGCATGATCCGCAGGGCAATCTCGCCCCGGTTGGCAATCAGTACCTTGTCTTTCAATGTTTACCTCTTGGCAGAAGACAGAGGATAAATGGGCCGGGAATAAATTCCGCTAACGGCGACAGGCTTACCCTGACGGATCACCCCCGCCGCCACTCTCCGACCGTAAAAGTCCCCGCAAAAGAAAAGGGAAAAGAGCAGGCGAAACGGTACGTTCCGACCACCATGTTTTCCCTTGACCGCCGGCATATCTACCCTATTTGCCCGGAAAAGAAAAGAGGAAAAGGAAGCAGCACGACCAATTTCGCTAAAAACCCGGTTAATGAAAAAAAATAATATTGACTATACCCCCGGCCGCCACTATATGTTTCAGATATGCCTTGCTTGTCGGTGGGATAAAATGCACCGACAGACCAGATTTTTGCATTATAATCCATCAGGAGATATTTGTCACAATCATGGACCATTCATCAGATCCCGCCCCTGCGGAGCCCCCGGCCCCGTCCAGGGCGACGGAATCAACCTTTCGTCGCCTGCTCAACCTGCTAGGTATCGCAAAAAACCCCGACACAGCTGAAGAAATAGAACAGGAGATCCAGGAAATCCTGGATGACGGCGAAGAACAGGGGCTGATCACCCCCGAAGAGGGGGAAATGATCGCCGGGATCATGGAACTGAAGGACACCCAGGCTTACGAGGTAATGACCCCGCGGGCCGAGATTGTCATGGTCAAAGCCTCCACTCCTCTGGAGGATCTGCTCCGGGTTATCATCGACCGGGGATTCAGTCGAATCCCCGTATACCAGGAAAGCCCCGACCAGATTATCGGCATTCTGCATGCCAAGGACCTTTTACCCTACTGCCTGAACAGCGATGAACCACCCACCGCTGGCGTGCTGGCCAAACCAGCCGAGTTTGTCCATGAAAAAAGTAAAATAATCAAGCTGCTGAAACGCTTCCAGCAACAGAAAACCCACATGGCCGTGGTCAACGACGAATTCGGCGGCGTCCGGGGGCTGATCACCCTGGAAGACATTATTGAGGAGATCATCGGCGAAATCATCGATGAGCACGACCGCAACACCCGGCGCTGGAAGGTGGTTGACCAGCACACGGTGCTGGCCGACGCCAAGGTCGATATCGAGGAGGTGGAGGATTTTTTCCACACCAAACTTCCCGAAGGTACCCATGAATCCGTGGGCGGGCTGATCCTTCAACACCTGGACCGGGTTCCGCCCCCTGGGGTGACCTTAAACATCAACTCCCTGGTATTTGAAGTTGTCGCGGCGGACAAGCGCCGGATAATCACCGTAAAAATCCAGAAAATATCGTAAACATCCAGCAGCACCTCTCCTGGCGGCGATCAGACCGGCACCGCGTACCCCGTGTACGCAACGTCATGATGTGCGGCACTGCAGAACGTTTACGGGGTGTGCAGACCACTTGCAAAAGGTATGCAAGCGATCACAGGGCACCGCATCTTGCGGCACCCTGTGACCGCTTACCTCTTTGCCCCCATGATCATTTTCAAAGGTATTGCTTTGTCAATCATGAAAATAAAGCAGCTTCACCCAGGGGGGCAAAAGCAGACAGGGCGATTCGTCCTGGCGCTGCTGAGCGGCCTGCTGCTGTTTTTTTCGTCCCCCGGCAGTGGGGGGCACGCTCTGCTGGCCTGGGTCGCCCTGGCACCCCTGCTGCTGGCCATCCTGGGGCTTAACTGGCGACGGGCCGCCCTGCTGGGGCTGGTGGCCGGAATGATCTATCACCTGCCGTTGCTGTACTGGATCACCATTGTCCTCGGTGATTTTGGCGGGGTGCATGCCGCCGTGGCGGCCATGGCCCTGGCCCTGCTGGCCCTGTATATGAGCTTGTATCCCGCCATTTTTGCCGGCCTGCTGGTCACCCTTACCACCTGGGGCGATCCCCGGGCGCGTTTGGGGGCATTATGGGCCGCCCCGGTGCTCTGGGTCGGCCTGGATGTTGTTCGCGCCCGGCTTTTCACCGGTTTTCCCTGGCAGGACCTGGGCTACAGCCAGTATCAGTTGCCGCTGCTCACCCAGGTTGCCGACCTGGGCGGTCACCATTTGATCACCTTCAGCATCGTCCTTAGCTCCACCCTGCTGGCCCTGCTGACCACCATCGTTTGGCAGGCCACGAAAAACGCAAGCGATTACGGGGGCCAAAGTGTAGGCGGTCACAGGGTGCCGCAGGTTGCGGCAAGCGGGACGGCGAAGCGTACATCAGTACATGAGCCGGCCCGATCGCCGCTTTCGGCGGTGCCCTGTGATCGCTTACCCAAAAATACTCCGGTTCTGTCATCCCGCGCCTCCCTGGCCCTGGCCCTGGTTTTGCTGGCCTTGGTGGTATTTTACGGGATGATTCGCCTGCAGCAGTGGCCGGCGATCATGGAGGCCGGTTCCGGCATGGAGGTGGGCGTCGTACAGGGCAATATCTCCCAGGATGAAAAATGGGACTATGACCGGCAAATAACCACCGTGGAAGACTACCTGAAGTTGAGCAACCGGGCCGCCGGTCACCGGGACGGCCCGCCGGAGCTGATCGTCTGGCCGGAAACCGCCCTGCCCTTTTACCCCCTGGAGCATTCCCTGTTTGACGAGGTTACCGCTTTTGCCGCCCGCCACGACACCTGCCTGCTAACCGGCGCCCCGCACCGGGAATGGGAAGAAGACGACCGGGTACATTATTACAACAGCGCCCTGCTGGTCAGCCCGGACGAGGCAGCCACCCAGCCGGCCGGGATCTACCGCAAGCAACACCTGGTGCCCTTCGGGGAATATATTCCCATGCGGCGCCTGCTGCCCTTTTTCGCGCCGGTGGTGGAAACCCTGGGTGACTTCACCCCCGGCTCCGAACCAACCCTGCTGACCTGCGGTAACCGGCGACTTGGCGCCCTGATCTGCTTTGAGGCCATTTTCCCTCGCCTGGCCCGGCAAATGACCAGCGAGGGGGCGGACCTGCTGATTAATATCACCAACGATGCCTGGTTCGGCCAGAGTAACGCTCCCAGCCAGCACCTTTCCATGTCGGCCCTGCGGGCCGTGGAAAACCGGCGTTCCATGGCCCGGGCCGCCAACACCGGAATCAGCGCCTTTGTCACCCCCGACGGCCGGATTCACCAGGCCACCGAACTTTTCACCCCGGATCAACGCCGGGCCGCTCTGCCCTTGCCCAACCCCGCCGGCAATACTTTCAGTATTTTTACCGCCGGCGGTTTTCTATTCGGCCCCGCCTGCCTGCTGCTGCTTATAACTGGCATTATCAGGCACATTTATGTTAATATGCGCAGTTAACAAATTATGACGGCAACCGCTGACAGAGCGGTTAAATACGTCGGTCAATACAATACAAAGCATGACTAAAGAGGACAGCCCCATGAGTGTAAGCATTGCAGCTGAACTGAAAGAAAAAACCCAAAATATCAAGGGCCGGCTGCTTACCCTGCGGAGTCATCTTTGACCTGGACAACAAGTTACTCCGCATCCAGGAACTGGAACACCGCAGCGCCGCCCCTGATTTCTGGCATGATCCCGAACAGGCCGCCACGGTTCAGAAGGAACAAAGCGACCTGCAAAACACCATCGACAACTGGAACCAGGTGAGCGCCGCCTTTGAGGACGCGGAGGTTCTGCTGGAGCTGGCCGTCTCCGAAAACGACCGGGAAGCCGAAAAAGAGGTGGCCCGGGCCCTGGAGGCCGTGGAACAGCTCCTGGCGGCCCTGGAGCTGGAATGCATATTCAGCGGTGAACATGACGCCAGCAACGCCATTTTAACCATCCACGCCGGGGCCGGGGGCACCGAAGCCCAGGACTGGGTCAGCATTCTGCTGCGCATGTACCTGCGCTGGGCGGAAAACAAGAACTTTGCCACCGAGATCGTCGATCAGCTGCCCGGCGATGAAGCCGGAATCAAAAGTGTGACGGTGATGGTCAAGGGACGCTGGGCTTACGGCTATCTCCGTTCCGAGATGGGCATCCATCGCCTGGTGCGGATTTCCCCCTTCGACACCGGCGGCCGGCGCCATACTTCCTTTGCCTCGGTTTTCATCTTTCCCGAACTGACCGATGACATTGAGGTGGAGATCGACGACAAGGATCTGCGGGTGGACACCTACCGGGCCAGCGGCGCCGGGGGCCAGCATGTCAACAAGACCAGTTCGGCCATCCGGATCACCCATCTGCCCACGGGCCTGGTGTCCCAGTGCCAGAACGAGCGGAGCCAGCACCGCAACCGGGACACGGCGATGAAGATGCTCAAGGCCCAGCTCTACGAACGGGAACGGGCCAACCGCGAACTGCAGCAGCAACACCTCCACGGCGACAAGAAAGAAATCGCCTGGGGCAGCCAGATCCGCTCCTATGTCCTCCAGCCCTACCGGCTGATCAAGGATCACCGGACCAACCACGAAACCGGCAACGTGGATAGCGTACTAAACGGCGACCTGGATCCGTTCATCATTTCCTACCTGCTGTGGAAGAATGAATAAGAAATAATACGCCGGCCACCGCCATGAACTCTCACTCTTCATCCGGGCTCCAGACCTGTGCCAAATGCGGTGCCTGCAGTACGGTTTGTCCGGTCTACCGGCAAACCGGGCGGGAGTACCATACCGGCCGGGGTAAACTGCACCTGCTGGGCAAACTGGACCCGGCCACGGCCAGCCGCACGTACGCCGAAATCCTTTCCCACTGCCTGCTGTGCGGGGCCTGCAGCCGGACATGCAGCCGCAATATTCCGGTGGCCGAACTGCTGGCCGCCGCCCGTGCAGATTTGACCCGCCGGGCCGGCAAACATGTCCTGCTGCGGACCCTGGGCTGCGGTATCCTGGGCCGGCCACGCCTGCTCAGGACCATGGCGCCCCTGGCCCGCCTGCTTCATGGGATCCGGCTGCCGGCGGACAGCGGCCTCAACCTTCGCCTGGGACTGGAGCCCGAGAAGCCCCAGACTCCTGCCGCCTTACCGGCCACCGAGCAACCAACCGAAGAGCAGGCAGCCCCTCGGACCGCCTGCCGTAAAACAGACAACGCCCCCTCTTTCCCGGCCCCTTACATCTTCAGCGGCTGTTTTGCCGCCTATATCGAACCACGGATCACCCGTTCCCTGACCGCCCTGCTGGAGCGCTCCGGCACCATCCCGGCGGGAACGGCCCCGGGTTGGGCCTGCTGCGGCCTGGCGGCATACAGCAGCGGTCAGATAGAAGAGGCGCGCCGCCTGGCCCGGATCAACATTGCCGCCCATCCCGGCGACAGCCCCATTGTGGTGGCCTGTGCCTCCTGTGCCGCCCACCTCAGCCGTTACCCCGAACTGCTGGCCGACGATCCGCAGTGGCACCGACCGGCCGAAGAGTTCGCCGGTCGAATCCAGGAATTTTCCCGGTTTCTCTGCCGGCAGCATCCGCCTGACCCCACCCCTTCCGCCTTCCCCGTTTCCTCCGTTTCCTCCGTTTTCTCCGTTTCCATGGACGGCGCGTCTGACCGCCGGCCCAGCCAGGACACCAGCGCCGGCGGTCCCCGGGAAAAACACCTGCCGACGACCAGCGAAGCCCCCCCCCTCAAGGTCCTCTACCACGACCCCTGTCACCTGCGTTTCGGTTTGCAGATCACCAAGGAGCCCCGGATGCTGCTGGAGCGGGTTCCCGGCCTGGAACTGACCGAATTACCGGGCGGCCAGACGTGTTGCGGCCACGGCGGTCTTTTTCATCTTGCCCACCCCGACAGCGCCCAGGCCATCCTCCATGAGTTGTGCAGCAATGCACGCCTCAGCGGCGCCCGACTAGTCACCACCGCCTGCACCGGCTGCCTGCTCCACTGGCGGCACGCCCGTCACCAGGGGCTGCATGGGGCCGGGGTAATCCACCTGGCGGTCCTCCTTGACCGGTTCACCACCCCAAAGTAGAATTATCGTAAGCGATCACAGGGCACCGCCGAAAGCGGCGATCGGGCCGGCTCACGTACTGAGGTACGCTTCGCCGTCGAGGCTCACCACAACCTGCGGCACCCTGTAACCGCTTACCATTTTGCCCCAGTGATCATTTACTAATTAT
>PWOG01000267.1 GCA_003557565.1 Desulfobulbaceae bacterium | reverse complement strand
CGGCAGCTCCAACTCCAGTTCGGTGCTTTCCGGCTCGGGCGCCGGCTGCTCCGGCAGCTCCAACTCCAGTTCGGTGCTTTCCGGCTCGGGCGCCGGCTGCTCCGGCAGCTCCAACTCCAGTTCGGTGCTTTCCGGCTCGGGCGCCGGCTGCTCCGGCATTGTAAACTCAATTTCTGACGAAGCTGTCTCGGATTCCAACTCCGGCCCCTCAAATTCCAGTTCGTAGGATTCCGATTCGTCAGACTCTTCTGCCGCAAACTCCTGCTTCTCTTCTTCAGCCTCGGTCGCTTCAAACAAAAAAGTTTCCGAATCTTCATCGTCCTGACGGGATATAGCCGCCAGTGCCATGGCCAAAAAAGGCGGAGGAGTTACCAGGTAGATGGTGCCATTAAGATTATTAGTAACTTCGGCCAGGTTACGGCCGCATTTACGGCAGTTTTCCTGGCTGTCGAAGGAAATATAACTGCACTTAGGACAACGCATCGTCACACCCCTTATCGGTTGGCCTTTTTAAAGACCAAATCGATAATTACATAAATTAAAATTAAAGGGTCGCCCACCCCACCATACATGTGGCCGGCAACACATGTTATAAAGCGAACCTGATGGGCATCTTGCTTTATTTAATGCCGACAATAATATTTAAGTTATCCGAATAGCGTGCATCCGGTCAAGCAGTCCGGAAAACAACCATAACACTTACTTTCACAACCGCCACGCAACCGGGCAGGCTGCTCAAAAATGGCTGTAAAACTAGCTGGCTCCCTGGTTTTCGCCGATGGGGCTAATTTGATTTTCCCGTTCCTCGGCAAGCTTGAAAGCCTTCTCAAAAATTTCCTGGATTGCGGGGGGGACCAGGGTAAAGCGGTAAGCCAGCCTGATTCGGCTGGGAGAATAATCGGCATCATTTTCAAGGACAGAGAAACGGACAAGTACCGAATAAAGGCCATTAGCGACAACTTGTCTTTCTTCCAACTGAAAATTAACGGTTATGGTTACCGGCGTAAACGGGTTGAAGCCATCCAGATAATCAAGTTCGCAAAACAGCCCACCCTTGCCGATATTGATCACGGAAGCATGGTACTTTCTGCCTTCCTGCTGGAGAACAGCCGTGGTGTCTTTGAAGCTGTAGCGTGTGTTGCGGCGCAAAGTTATGGGGTTGCAGACCCGGTTAATGGCGCTGGCAAGGTCAATCCTGCTGCAGGGAATGGTCAAAGCTTCAGCCACTCCGGCGTCCAGGGCATCCTGGACGTAAGGCAGGCTGCTGTTTGACGTCAGCAGGATGGCAGCGGTTCGCGCTGACCGGTGCTTTTCAAGCTTTTGAAAAAAATCAAGCCAGGCCTCGCCAGAGGATCGCCAGGAAAAAAGCAGTAGATGATATTCATCCTGTTGCAGACACTCCCAGGCCTCGTGAGCATTTTTAGCTTCTCCAAGCTGGATATCGCTGAGGTTTGCCTGGACCAGACTACTGAGAATTTTCCTCATGGTCGGCGAGGCGTCCGCAATCAAGATTTTTCTGGCCATTACGCTTCTCTGGGTCGTATTAGTTCACGAGCACCCCGTCAATTACGGTGGCGGATAATCCGTCTCCGCCTGCCTTAAACTGTCTGGCAGATCATAATCTTCCTGTTGCTGGATTATCAGAATGCCCGAGTCCGTCGCTTACCGGAACAACTTGTCGTTATTGGCCACTTTGCGCACCAGCTCGCGATAATCTTCCGCCCCGGACGAACCGGGGGCGAATTCGAAGATGGTCTGCCCGGAGGTCGGCGCCTCGGAAAGATGCACGTTTTGCCGGATCGGTTTGCACAGCAAATGACCGTAAAGTTCCTCGATTTTCTCGAGAATCTCGGTGCATTTCTGGACCCGCTGGTCGTGCATGGTTGGAAGTATGTATTTTAGCGCCACATCCTTGCGATGCTTCTGGATGGCTGACAGACTCTTGAGAAACTCCACCAGCCCCTGCAGAGTCATTATCTCCAGGGACACCGGAGTCAGGATCTCGTTGACATAAAAAAGAACATTTACAGTGAGAGGATCCCAGCCCGGTGAGGTATCAACCACCACATAATCGTACTGGCTTTCCAGTGGTTTCAGGGCTTCAGAAACGGTGAGTTCTCCACCAAAGTCCTTGCGGTCGATCAACCGCTTAAGTCCGGCCAGCGATTTCCCGCCTGCCAGCAACCACAGCCGCTCCCGGGCCTTGAAAACCGCCTCTTCCGCTGACAGTTCTTCGTTGATCAGTTCTGTGAGCCCACCCTTGGGTTGCACACCCAGCGCAAAACTGTCCTGACCCTGGGTGTCGGTATCAACCAACAACACACGGTAACCGGCAAAGGCCAATCCCGCAGCCAGATTGACCGAGGTGGTGGTTTTACCCACCCCGCCCTTGCTGATGCAGACACCAATCCGCCGCGTCTCGTTATCACCGGGGGTCACCACCCGGGAAATGACATCCTCAGGGGTGGGGGCCGGCTCCTCCTGCAGCGGAAAACTCTGCCCACAGTTTTTGCATTTTACATTCTTTACACTAGAAGGGATCTTCCCTTCTTCGATATTATACTGCTGCTTGCAATGCGGGCAGATCAAAAGCATGTCTACATCGCCTCCTCATTTATCTAAAGTGGTGCCGGCACAAGCCCCCGGCATCCCTGCTTATCTTCCGCGGGTGATCGGGTGGTCTGCCCGCGATAAAATTTGTTCATCTTCGGCTGAGAAGATGAGCCTGTGACCATTCAGCCAACAGACTGTGTTCCCCCCTGGCTTCAAAATCATGGATCACGCTCAGTAGGGCGGTTTCCAGCAGGGCAGAGCGGGAAATGGTTTTTCCAGTGCCTGACGGCTGCAGACCACGAACTTCAGGGATCAACCGCTCGAAGCGGTCTAAAGTATCCGGCGACAGGTAATGGGTTATTTTTCTTTTTTTCTGAAAGCCCATCTCTTTTGGCGGCACTTTTGCCGACTGTCCGGCGGCCGGCTTCCGGGTGAGAAAGCGGTCCAGTTCATTCACCTCTGTAGAGGTCTCAGTGGTGTCGTGGAGGAGCGTGTCCAGTAGAACGTTCTTTTTTTCTTTGTCGCTGGAAGCCATGACCTTTGCCCGCCTTAGCTGGAAAATCAAAATATTAACCGGGACGAAACACTTTATGCAGTTGCACAAAAAAAGCGCCGTCTGAGAACCCCCTTGCCAGCCCGTGCCCGTTTGCATTGCCTGCCGACAACTTGCCGGGCAGGTTTTGGCAAAAAATCATCATTCGCTTTTGAATATTGCAGCCCGAATCCGGGCTACATAGGCCAGCAGGGCTTCCCTGCTGGCCTCATCCATGTCAACCAGATCAATTCCGCAGAGATAATCATCGCTGTCATCCTGGTGGGTAATGTGCGCCACGTTACCAGTGAAACACAAAAGCTTATCCCCGAGCCTTAATTCGATATCAAGAGGAAGCGCCCCCACCTCGAAAGATTCCTCCGGCGGCCTGCACCGAATCCCGATCCCGTGATTGCTCAGGGAGATTATTTCCTGCTCGCGACCATTGACCCTTACCGAGATATCATCAAGTTCGGAAGCCGGAATCCGGTAGCTGTGGCGGATAATCTGCTCATGCTCCATTTCTCCCCCCTTAACATCATTGATTTGGGCAAACAAAGAATAATCGTTATGGTTTACGGGCCCCAAGTAAATGATGAGGCGGTTTCTTCTGGAACTGGTTCTAAAACTTAGCCATAAAGTTCTGCAGGGCGGTCTTCAGCCAAGCCATAGATTCTTCCCCGGCAACCAGAAACAGAAAACCTTTTATATCCTTGTCCTGGATATGGAAAACCGTTTTTATCAGTATTGCTACCTTATCCGGGTCGAGTCGGGCTTCGTTGGCAAGGTTGTCAACAACCATGCGCGGGATCAGGCGCGGCGGGGAAAAAGTAACTTCGTCATCAAGCAACTCAGCAACCTTGCTTACGCAGGCACCGATAAGGATATTGCCGATTTCAAGCAGGTTCTCTTTAACCAGCAGGGGATTTTCCTCGTCCATCGGCGGCAGGTCATCATCTTCGAAAAGGCTTACCAGACCCTTGCTGGCCGAGGTCGGAAAGGCCAGAAAAGCCGATCCGGTGTATTTGCCCCAGAAATTCTGCTCAATCATGTTCAGGGTGTCATTGTCCGCAGTGTCCTGCTTGATCCAACGCAACAGATCATCGGCCTGGAGGAATTCCACCTTGGGAGCATTCAGCAGGATGCGCAGATCAACCACCGTGGCAAGCTCCGATGAAGCCTTGCCAAAGGCAATGTTCATTACTTCCTCGAGAATGGCCCCGTCTTCTTTAGTGAACGTGGTATCCGTCTGTGATGTATTCATGTCGTCCCCTGCCTTGTCTATATCAGACCAATTTTCGATAAACCGTCGGCAATCGACTCCGACGACGGGGGCTTGGGGACAACCATAGCGGCACCCAGGCCCATCACTGTTTCATACGCTTTCGGCTGGATATCGGCTGTAAGCACAATAACCTGCGCACCGCTGTCCACTTTTTTTATTTCTTCAAGGGCTTCGAAACCGTCCATTACCGGCATGGTCAGATCCAGCAGGGTTGCGTCGGGTTTAACTTCCTTGAATTTTTCCAGCCCTTGCTGGCCGTCTTCAGCCTCGAACAACTCGAAATCGTGACCTTCGGGCAGACATTTTTTAATAATCGCACGCGAAACGGGCGAGTCGTCTACTATCAGTAATTTTTTGGGCATAACCAGGCCTCTCCAGATGGGTTTACTTATCTATTACCGCTGGCAATTTCCGAAAGAATATCCACAAGTTGGTCACCGATGACCGCATGGGTGTCCTTATCCTTCGGCGGTTTACTGTGTTTGGCCATAACCTCCCCACCGCTGGTCGGCAACAGCTCATCGAGAATTGATTGAGCCTCCTCCGCCGGCATGTCATTCTTTTCGACGTATTTTTCCAAAAGAGTGAGCAAGGCGGAGGCGAGGTTGGTTTCATAAATATAAGCCTCGGTGACGTCCTTTACGGATATATATGCATACTGGATCACCTTTTCATCGTCGCGCAACGGACCCATCGTGCAGCTTTGCTGCATATGATTGATATCTTTAACGAAATTACTCTCGGGTCTAAACGGAAAGAGATATCCGTAAAGCTTCTGGGGGAAAAAATAGTGGTTCCCGAGATTTATTACTGCCTTAAAATTCCTGAGCAGCTTTTTATTTTTAAGGTGTGGATAAAATTCAAAGATCGAGACGCCCTTGATTTCCTGGAAGGCAATTCCGCTGTGCATCGCCATCCAACGATTCCAGTAACGTACCTTGAAATCCTTATCCAGGATCACCAGACCTATGTCTATGGTGTCCAAAATCTGGTTAAGTATCATGTGCGATTTTTGAAAATAGTAAACACGTTATTCGGCTGCCTGACATTGAAATTTTCAAACAACTTTAACCCTATACATACACGCCGAGGGCATCTTATAGTAAACATTATGTTTTGGCAAGGCTTTCATGGCCCCATTTTCCGGTAATTCCCTTTGCTGCCAAGGGTTTTGGTGACTCTTTACCCCTTGCGGCGTGATCACGATTTAGTTTGACAACTCACGGCGTTACCAGTTAAACATCGAACAATTCCGCCCTTTGCCCGACCGTAAGTGATCACGGGGGCAAAATGGTAAGCTCCCGCAGGGTGCCGCAGGTTGTGGTGAGCCTCGACGGCGAAGCGCACATCAGTACGTGAGCCGGCCCGATCGCCGCTTTCGGCGGTGCCCTGTGATCGCTTACGCCCGACCTGACAAAATAACAAGCCTACGAGGCAACCTGGCTATCCCTGATAAATGCGACAAAAATGCTCTGTAGCCAGAGTCGGCGGAATTGTCAATCCCAAAGTCAGCTGTCAACACCTGCCAAGACACTTTTTAAAAGTTTTTCCTTAACCGAAAAACTTGCCTGCTCAACGCAACTATACTTGCCAAATCATCGTTACCCGCGTTATTTTTGATGGATGTTGCAGTTGATAATCTTCAACATAAAGCCACATCAGGAGGAGATTAATCCATGGATCGACGAAAATTTTTACTTAGATCAACGGTGGCCGGCGGAGCCCTGCTGACAGCTCCAATCTTTGACACCTGGTGGCAGAAAGGAAGGGCCGGCGAAATACCGGATCTGGTGATGACAAGGGGGGGCAAACCCCGCTTAGCAACCAAGGAAGCAGTGGCCGCCCTCGGAGGCATGGAGCGTTTTGTCAGCCGGGGTGATATCGTGGTGATCAAGCCCAATATCGGTTTTGACCGCCAGCCGGAACAGGCGGCCACCACCAATCCCGAAGTGGTGGCGACCCTGGCTGAAATGTGCCTGGAAGCCGGAGCCAGACAGGTGAAGGTGTTCGACCGCCCGGTCAACGACCCCCGGCGCTGTTATGTACAAAGCGGCATCGAAGCCGCCTTGAAGCCCCTTGACGGCGTGGAGTTGAAATACGTCGATGATCGCCGTTTCCGGGACATGCGGATCGGCGGTCAGGTGCTGACCACCTGGCCCATCTATACCGAGGCCATGGAAGCCGACGTTTTGATCAACGTGCCCATTGCCAAGCACCACGGCTCGGCCCGGCTGACCATGGCAATCAAGAACTGGATGGGAATCATGGGAGGCAACCGGAGCCGGATTCATCAGCGCCTGGACCAGGCTCTGGCGGAAATGGCGGCCTTTGTCAAGCCAACCTTGACAGTGCTGGATGCCCATCGCATCCTGGTAGCCAATGGGCCCCAGGGCGGCAGCCTCGATGATGTCCGGCATCCGGAGGTAATCATCGCCGGCACCGATGAAGTCGCCATCGATTCACTGGGCGCCACCCTGTTCGACATGAAGGGCGGTGATCTGGGTTACGTCCGCAAAGCCGCGGAACTGGGAGCCGGCGAGGCCGACCTGAACAAGCTCAAACTCAGAGAGATCCCGCTTTCGGCATAAAATAAACTCTGGATGACCCGATGAACATGGGCAAGATATTTTCCCTGCGCGGCCTGCGTATTACCTCGCAATGGCTGTTTCTGCTTTTTTTCCTGTTCCTTTTTCTGGAAACCGAAGGCAAAGGGGCGGATGAACTGGGCTGGCCGGTAAGGTTTTTTCTCGACTTCAATCCCCTGATTCTGCTGACCACCCTGCTCAGCTCTCATAGTGCCCCGGTGGCCTTTTTTCTTTCCCTGATAATGGTCCTGATCACTCTGGTGCTGGGGCGGGTTTTCTGCGGCTGGATCTGTCCTTTCGGCACCATTCACAACCTGGTCAGCCGGGCCGCCGACCGGACCAGGGCCCTGGTGAGGCATCCGACCTGGTTTAAGTTCAAATACTACATCCTGGTGGTCATGCTGGCCCTGGCTGCCTTCGGCTCCCAGCAGGCCGGTCTGCTGGACCCGATTTCCCTGCTGATCCGCTCCCTTTCCGTCAGTATCTACCCGGCCTTCAGCCTGGCCACCAGCGCCCTTTTCGATGTCGTTTATCACGCCGACATCAGTGGGGTGACGACGATTTCGGAACGAATCTATAACGTGTTGCAAGATACGGTGCTGCCCTTTCAGCAGGGTTTTTTCCGGCAATCCGTCCTGATCGGCCTGCTTTTTTTGGGGCTGCTGGCCTTAAACCTTTACGAACGCCGTTTCTGGTGCCGTTACCTGTGCCCATTGGGTGCCCTGCTGGGGCTGCTGTCGCGCTGGTCGCTGCTGCGCCGGGAGGTGGCCGAGGGATGCACCAATTGCGGCGCCTGCGGCCGGGACTGCCCGGGTGGAGCCGAGCCGCGCAGCCTGCATTCATGGGCGCCAGAATCAAAAGAGCCGGAGACTGACAGAACCCGGGAAGCCGCTCGGGCAATGAACTCAGAAGCCGCTGCCGACTGGCGCCACACCGAATGCCATGCCTGTTTCAACTGCGATGATATCTGCCCCCACAACCTGGTAAAATTCAGGCTGGGCCTGCCGTCCTTTAACTGGGGCGGAAAACTAAAAAAAGCCCAATCGCCGCCACCCGCCCTGGACCTGGGCCGACGCCGCCTGGTAACTGCAGCGGTGGCGGGCATGGCGATGGTTCCTTTGATGCGGGTGGGCAATCTCCCCGCAGCCCGGGCCAACCCCAAACTGATCCGGCCCCCGGGTTCGGTACCGGAAAAGGAGTTTTTGTCGCGCTGCGTCAAGTGCGGGGAGTGCATGAAGGTCTGCCTCACCGGGGGGCTGCAGCCCACCCTGCTGGAAGCGGTAGTGGAGGGACTATGGACTCCGCTGCTGGTGCCCCGCATGGGGTACTGCGAATATCACTGCACCCTCTGTGGCCAGGTCTGCCCCACCGGGGCCATCGAGCGCCTCAGCTTAGAGCAGAAGGCCAAGGTCAGAATCGGCCTGGCCATGTTCGACCGCAACCGCTGTCTGCCCTGGGCTTACGGGATCCCCTGCATCGTGTGCGAAGAAGTCTGCCCCACACCTCAAAAGGCCATCTGGTTTGAGGAATCGGAAGTGATCAACAGCGACGGCGAAATGGTAATGGTCCAGCTCCCCCATGTCGACCCGGATATCTGCATCGGCTGCGGTATTTGTGAAACCCTGTGTCCGGTCACCGACCAACCGGCGGTCTATGTCACCAGCATCGGGGAATCCCGTTCCCGGGAAAACCAGTTGCTGCTATAAATGACCGCTTACAGGACAAACCCTGTGATTTGTTACATTGATTGAGGGTAAGCGATCACGGGGCACCAGCTCAGCGCACGCGGGCGGTAAAACAGCGCATTACGCCCCGGGAGACCCGCCCGCTCTCCTGGATCCGGAAACCTGCCTGTTCCACCATGCTTTCGGTGTCCCGGTTGGGATGACACCCCCCGGTCAGCAGGGTCCAGGCGGGCTGAATCCGGTCCTGGAAGGCGGCCCAACCAGGACGGGTATGGCGAACATGTTCCATCATCCGCAGCTCTCCCTCGGGGCGCAGTACCCGACGGGTCTCGGCCAGGCCCAGGGCGGGGTCTTCAACGCTGCAGAACACCAGACTGCTGACCACGGTATCAAAGGTTCCGGCCCGAAAAGGCAATGCCTCCGCCCGGGCCGCCACCAAAGGAATATGCGGGGCCCGGCGACGGGCCCGGCGCAGGGCATGCGGATCAGGGTCAACACCAATTACCTCCAGCCCGGCTGGGTAGTACGGCAGATTGATTCCCGTGCCGCAACCCACTTCCATAGTCCGACCGGCAGCCCCACCCACCAGCCTGCGCCGCCATCGCCCCAGGCCGCAGGCATCGACAACCGCCATGAGGGCGTCATACAACCAGGGAATCTGTTCTATCCCACGCATAATTCACCCTTGATCTGCGCCCAATCGAGCCAGGTGCCCGTTTACAGTTTCTTCTTTTCCCTGCCCTCTTCTTCCGGATTGTCCAGCTGGTAGAACCTGACCTTTCGGCTCCTGGGAAACTCCCTCTTGGCTATGGATTTAATCAGCTTGGGCAGCTCCTCCATGGTGACGGTAAAGTGGTTTTCCTCATACCCCCTCTCACGGACTTCCAGGGTGCCGTCCTCCTGTTTGAGAATGGAGAGACCGCGGTTTCTTTTATAGGTCAGGATCTCAATCCCGGCCGGGGGTGCCAGCTTCTTCAGCCTCTGTCTGGCCTGCTTGCTGATATTGTCGATATTGATCAGAGCCATGCGGAAATACCATCAGCCATAAGCTCAGGAGTTGAAATTAATGCTGTACCCGCCCCGGGATAAGTAATCAAGGAGGCAAAATGGTAAGCGGTCACAGGGTGCCGCAGGTTGTGGTGAGCCTCGGCGGCGAAGCGTACCTAAGTACGTGAGCCGGCCCGATCGCCACAAGATGCGGTGCCCTGTGATCG
>PWOG01000285.1 GCA_003557565.1 Desulfobulbaceae bacterium | reverse complement strand
CGGTGGACGTAACGTTGCCGACACAACTTGCCCGAGTGGAGGCTGATCATCATTCCTGGGCCGGGGCGGTAAAGGGCGCCATCTTGAGCCAGCGGGCGGAAACCGGGGCCCATCGTGATCCGGAGACCTGTGGCTTAGGGCGGTGGCTTAACTCCAATCAAGCCCGGGTCCTGCAGCAGTCCGGCGATTCCGAACTGCGACAGCGCTGGGCATCTCTGGTGGAAGAACATGAGGCCCTCCACCGCGAACTGGATGTCATCAATCCCCTGCTGGCCGGCGGTGACCAGCCTGCGGCTATAAACCACTACACCCAGGCCACTGAGCCACTGTTGCACAAGGTTGTCGACCACCTGCATTATCTGCGCGATGTGGCGGAAAATCAAATAGCCGGCCGGAACAGGGCAGAAAGGATCTATCAGCAGCAAACCGCCCCCGCCCTGATCCAGGTGCAGGACTCATTGGCTGCTGTCCGCGACGAAGTAAGGAGTCAGGTGATTGGAGACGAGGAGATGCTGGCATCGGCTCGGAACACCCGGGGATTCGTTTTCAGCCTGCTGACCCTCTGTCTGGTGGCCGGTATTACCGGGGCTTTGGTCAATACCAGAAAAATTCGTGACATGATCAGAGGTTGCGCCACAGAGATAGACAACGGGGTAACTCAGGTGGTCTCGGCTTCACTACAATTGTCTGCCACCAGCAGCGGCGTGGCGGATGGCTCTTCGGAACAGGCGGCGGCCGTGGAGGAAACATCGGCCTCCATGGAAGAAATGAGAAGCATGATCCAGCAGGATGCAGACAATGCTGCGGGTGCCGACACCCTGATGAAGGAATCAGAGCAAATTTTGGGGCAGGCAGACGATTCCATGAAAAAACTTACCGGTTCCATGGAAGACATCAACAACGCCTCGCTGGAGACCCGGAAAATTGTCAAAACCATCGATGAAATCGCCTTCCAGACCAACCTCCTGGCTTTGAACGCCGCTGTGGAGGCAGCCAGGGCCGGCGAAGCCGGGGCCGGTTTCGCGGTGGTGGCTGATGAAGTCCGTAATTTGGCCATGCGGGCGGCGGAAGCGGCTAAAAACACCGCCGATCTCATCGATGGTACGGTACACAAGGTGCGGGGAGGAGCGGAACTAGTCCAGGAGACGGCGGAATCCTTCGACATGGCGCAACAATCGGTGGGCAAAATATCCCGGATGATGACCGAAATTACCGCCTCCTCACGAGAAAAAGCCGGTACCATAAGTCAGGTTAACGAGGCGATAAGTCAGGTAGACAGTTCCACCCAGGAAAATTCCGCCGCCGCCGAGGAGACCGCTGCCGCCGCCGAAGAACTCTACGGCCAGGCCGAGGGCATCCAGCAAAAGGTGATGGAACTGCTGGCCCTGGCAGGCGTCGACACCAGCGAAAAATTCAACCGTGCCGCCGACTCGCAAAAATCAACTACGGCATCACCGGCATCGGGCCCGAAACCCTCGATTTCCGCTGGCAAGCAGGGAAAGCTGGAAACCCCGGCGGCCTCACAAGGAGCCGGGAAGCAAAAGAAAAAGGCAGCCACCGGCAAATCCGCCAGAGAAATCATTCCTTTTGACGATGACTGTTTCAAGAATTTCTGAACAACCCTCCTGACCAGCGACAGGCCACGTATACCCGGTGGCGGCTACGTGGCCGCAACAGTATCAAGCAGGGGAGAAAAGGTTTTATGGTAAAGATCCTGGTGGTGGATGACTGTCGTGAATTGCGAACCACTTTGGAAAATATCATCAAACAGGCAAATTTCTCGGTCGAAACTGCGGAAAACGCCGATCAGGCCCTGGCGTTATTGCAAAAAGACTTTTTCCACCTGATCCTGCTGGACATGGTGATGCCGGGTACCTACGGCGCCAGCGCCATTCCCCTGATCAGAAAACTTACCCCCCGCTCCAGGATAATCATTATCACTGGTTTTGCTTCCACCGAAAACGCCGTTCAGGCCATGCAACTTGGGGCCAGTGACTATCTCTGCAAACCTTTTAACGTCGAAAGTCTGCTCACCACGATTCACAAGAATCTTCAAGAAGCCAGCTTCAGTCAAAAATTGCAAAACTTTGACTACGATGGATTGTTTCAGGCGCTGGCCAACATGTTACGGCGGCAGATCATCATTTTGCTCGCCGACAGCGGGGATATGCGCTTCATGGATCTGGTCAGGGCCCTGGAGGTGGAAAACCACACCAAGGTGAACTTCCACCTCAAGATTCTGCGCGAGTTCGGCTTACTTGAACAGAACCAGCACAAGCATTACAGGCTTACAGCGGCCGGCGCCGCAGCCGCCTCCTGCCTGAACTTCATCAACGATAGCATGGAGTTTTAAGCTGGCAAACATCTGCTGGCAGTGTTTGCTTGCCGGACAAGCTTTATAATATTCTTGACAGGATCGTTTTTTATATTAATACATTTTTATATGTTAATTAATTGCTGACCGTCAACAACCCGCGTATTGACCTGGTCTGCATGGTCAAGACATAAACTTTACCAGGCGTGCCCAGCCGGCACCGACGTTTTTGCGGCGCCGGCGATTGTTTGATATTTATCTTACGCTCAATCTCAACAAGGAGGTGCACCATGAGCTGGCTGTTCATTATGGCGACCAACGACGCCGAAACCATGTTCAACGCCGCCCGGCTGGCCAACGTCAGCCTGAAGAAGGGCAAAAGTGTCAACATGTTCATGCTGGGAAGGGGAGTGGAATATGAGCAGATAAGCAGCGAGCAGTTCGATATCTCCGGTCAGCTGGCGGAATTCGATAAGTTGGGCGGAAATTTCCTGGTCTGAGGCACCTGCGTTAAATCCCGTGGTCTTACGGGATCCGCCTCTTGCCCGCTGGGAATGATGACCGATCTTTACGAGATGATCGAGGAAAGCGACCGGGTATTTACATTTTGATTTTTTTAATCCTGGACCGGCCCCCGGAAAGCCACCTTTCCGGGGGCCGGGCTCCGGGGCGAGGGGAATAAAGGATGAACAGCAGCAAAAAAATTCTGGTACTGGGGGGCTCCTTCGGCGGGCTGACCACCGCCCTGGAAGTCAAGCGTTTGCTCGGCAACAGGGCCGAAGTCACCGTAATCAGTAAGGACGACCAATTTGTTTTTTTACCCTCGTTGCCCTGGCTGGTGACCGGGCACCGCTCGGCGGAGAGGATTTCGCTGCCGCTGAGCAAGATCCTGCCGCCCCGGGGGATCGACTTCGTCCAGGACACGGTGCGGGGGGTCGACCCGGCGACCATGCAGGTACAGACCGATCGGAACACGCACGGCTACGATTACCTGGTGATCGCCACCGGCCCTCACCTGGCCTGCGAGGAGATCCGCGGTTTGGGCCCGGACCAGGGCTTCAGCCATTGCGTGTTCACCCTGGAAAACGCCCGGAAGGCCAAAGCCGCCTGGGAGCGGCTGCTGGCCGATCCCGGTCCCGTGGTCCTGGGCTCCACCCAGTTTGCCAGCTGTTTCGGCCCCTACTACGAGCTGGCCTTTGAACTGGACTACGAACTGCGCCGGCGGCGGATGCGCCACAAGGTACCCATGGTCTACCTTTCTTCCGAACCTTATTCGGGCCACATGGGTATCGACGGCCTGGGCCGTTCACAGCGCTTCATCGAGGACGAATTCGCCGAACGCGACATCAAGGCGGTGGTCAATAAATCGGTGGCCGGGGTGGAGGCCGACGCCGTTCACCTGGAAGACGGCACCACCCTGCCCTGCAAACTGTCCATGCTGGCCCCGCCTTTCAGGGGAGTACCGGGGGTGGCGGAGCTGGGCAACCCCCGGGGCTTTATCCCAGTGGACCAGTATTACCGCCACCCCCGGCATCCCAATATTTATGCCGTGGGCGTAGCGGTGGCCCTGGCCCCCAGGGAACCCACTCCGGTCCCCACCGGGGTGCCCAAAACCGGCTACATGACCGTCAAGATGGCCCAAACCGCGGCCCGCAACATCGCCGCCGAAATGGAAAACCGCCAGCCGCCGGGGGGCAATGAAATTGAAGAACTGACCGTAATTTGCCTGCTGGACATGGGCAACACCGCCACCCTGATGCTGGCCGAGCCCATCCTGCCGCCACGCCAGCGCACCATCCTCCACAAAAAACGCTGGGTCCGCTGGGCCAAGGCCAGCCTGGAACGTTATTTTCTGTGGAAGATGAAAAGCGGCCGCAGCAACCTTCCCTGATTAGCCAGGCCAGCATCACACCTGCACTCGCCGGTATCCGACGGCAAACTGTTGCTTTCCCGAGCCGGGATTAATAGAATGGTTGTTTTAACCTGTCATATTTATTAAGTATGGATTGACTTGTGAAGGAAGGTGCCCCCGACATCACCACCGCAACCGGCCCGCTTTTGCGGGAGTTGACGGTACTGCTCAAAGGGCTGGCCGATGAAAACCGGCTGCGCCTGCTGCTTGCCCTGGTGGACGAGGAGAAAACCGTTTCCCGACTGGTGAAGGAAATGGAGCTGTCCCAGCCCCTGGTCTCCCATCACCTCAAGGAGTTGCGCCGGGCCCTGCTGATCGAAATGGAACGTCGCGGTCCCTTTGTCTACTGCCGCCTGGCCGACCCGCGTATCAGCACCCTGCTCATGCAGTGGCAAACCCTGACCGCCGAGCTACTGGGCCGGCGCCACCGGTTATGACCGGCTTGGCGCCAAACTCAGGACCCGGGGAGAAAAAAATGCCGGATCTGGAAAAACTACTCAACCAAGATGAACCCCACGCCGCCCTGGAAAAACTGTTGCCCCTGGCCCGGCAACTGCTGGCTCACCTGGATGATGAAGCCCGCCGGGCCTGGTTTTTCCGCTTGCTGGAGGACGAGGACCAGGACAAGCTGAGCGGCATGGTCAACCTCTGACTGGCTCGCTGCATGGACGAAGGTGTCGATCCAACCAACATGTGTCAAAGCCTGGTTCACAAAGTGGCCGCCTCCAGGCAACTGCAGGCGGTGGCCGAACCGGAAATCCTGGAGCTTTTTGAAAGCTGGCTCGATGAACTGGAAGAAGAGGCCGGCGCCTATCTGCAACACAACCCCGACGCCGATGCCTCCACCCTGGCCGGGGCCCTGGGGCTGTCCGTGGGCGGCGCCAGCTTCCTGCTGGCCAAACGGCAACGGCAATAACGACAAACAACCCATCACTGCAAGCAGGACATGATTATGGCCGGACACCAATGGATTCTCCCCGCCCTCAACCGCCCCCGGCTGACCATCACCTTGCTGGTGCTCACGACCCTGGCCCTGGCCGCCATGCTGCCCCGGGTGACGGTGGACACCAACCCGGAGAACATGCTGGCCGCCGACGAACCGGTGCGGCTTTTTCATGACCGGGTCAAGGAGGAATTCACCCTGCACGACATGGTGGTGCTGGGGATTGTCAACGAGGAACATCCCGACGGGGTGTTCAACCCGGAAACCTTAAGCCGGGTCCTGGAAATCTCCCGGTTCGCCCAGGACTTGAGTGACCCCGACAACCCCGACCACCAGGTGGTCAGTCGCTATGTAATCGCCCCCGACGTGGTGGACTCCATCGAGCAGGCCGGCCCCGGCCAGATCCGCTTTGAATGGCTGATGCGCACGGCTCCCACCACCCGGGAGGAGGCCCTGGCGGTGCGCGACCGGGCCCTGGACAACCCCATGTTAAACGGGACCATGGTCTCCGGCGACGGCCAGGCCCTGGCCCTCTACCTGCCGCTGAGCACCAAGGATTACGCCCACCAGGTACGCCGGGCCCTGCTGGAAAAAATTGAAGACTTCGGCCCGGTGCCCGAGGAGTTTCACATCACCGGCCTGCCGGTGGCCGAGGAAACTTTCGGGGTGGAGATGTTCGTCCAGATGGCCATCTCCGCCCCCCTGGCAATGCTTGCCATCTTTCTGCTGATGCTCTTTTTCTTCCGCCAGCTGCGGATGATCATCGCCCCCATGATCGTCGCCATGCTCACCGTGATCAGCACCATGGGGCTGCTGATTGGCACCGGCCAGACGGTGCACATCATGAGTTCCATGATCCCCATCTTCCTGATGCCGATTGCGGTGGTGGACAGTATCCACATCCTCTCGGACTTCTTCGACCATTACCAGCAGCGCCGCAACCGGATTCAGACCCTCAAGGAGGTGATGGACAAGCTTTTCACCCCCATGTTCTACACCTCCATCACCTCGGCGGCGGGGTTCGCCTCCCTGGCCCTGACTCCCATCCCGCCGGTACGGGTATTCGGCATCTTCGTGGCCATCGGCATCATCCTGGCCTGGCTGATAACCATCCTCCTGATCCCCGCCTACATCATGCTGATGAAAGAGGAACAGCTGGAAAACTTCGGCCAGGAGCCGACCCCCGAAGGCGGCGGCGACGGCGGCGGCCGCAAACCTTTGCTGGGGCGCCATCTCTTCTGGCTGGGCGACTTCACCTACCGGCACGCCAAGCTGATCGCCGGGGGCAGCGCCCTGGCCCTGGTGGTGGCGGGCCTGGGAATCAGCCAGATCCAGGTCAACGACAACCCCATGAAGTGGTTTACCGAGAAACACCCCATCCGCGAGGCCGACCGGGTGCTCAACCGCCATTTCGCCGGCACCTACGAGGCCTACCTGGTGCTGGAGAGCACCGAAGCCGAACCGGAACCGGCCGACCTGGCCACCGAACTGTGGGAGTCCCTGTGGGACGACTACGCCCACCCCGACCGGGTCCCCTGCGACATCAACCTGGATCCGCCCGAATGGTGGACCCTGGAAGCCCGATATGAGGCGGAAAACCTGGCCAAGGAGGTCGCCGATCCGGACGAGTTTTTCCGCCGCCTGGAAGACAAATGGGAAGAGCGGCTGTTTGCCGCCGAGGATGACGCCAGTTACGACTTCTGGATCGACGCCCTGGACCGCCTGGGCGAGATGCAGGGCCGGGACGAGATCTTCAGGCAGCCGGAAGTGCTGGACTGGCTCATCGAGCTGGAAGAACACCTGGTCGGGGCCGATACCGTGGGCAAAACCAATTCCGTCACCACCCTGGTCCGCAAGGTTTACCAGGAACTGCTGGGGGGCGCCCCCGAGGATTACCGGCTGCCGGCCAGCAGCGCCGGGGTGTCCCAGACCCTGATGGCCTTCCAGAACAGTCACCGGCCCGACGATCTCTGGCACCTGCTCACCCCGGACTACCGCAAGGCCAATGTCTGGGTCCAGTTGAAGGACGGGGACAACATGGTAATGGAACGGACCCTGGCCGACCTGGAGGAATTTCTGGCCGCCAATCCGCCGCCCCGGGAGTTGCGCCACGACTGGGCCGGTTCCACCTATATCAACGTGGTCTGGCAGGAGAAAATGGTCTACGGCATGCTCATGGCCTTTATGGGCAGTTTTATCGTGGTTTTTCTGATGATGACCCTGCTTTTCCGCTCACCGCTGTGGGGGCTGCTGGCCATGATTCCCATGACCGTGACCGTGGCCTTCATTTATGGCTTGATTGGAATAGTCGGCAAGGATTACGATATGCCGGTGGCGGTGCTCTCTTCACTGACCCTGGGGTTGGCAGTGGATTTCTCCATCCACTTCCTGCAACGCTCGCGCCAGGCTTACCAGCGGGCCGGTTCCTGGGCGGCGGCCCGCCGGGAGGTGTTCGCCGAGCCGGCCCGGGCCATCAGCCGCAACGCCATCGTGGTGGCGGTGGGCTTTTTGCCGTTGCTGGCGGCGCCGCTGATGCCCTACAAGACGGTGGGTTTCTTCCTGGCGGCGATCATGGCGGTCTCCGGCCTGGCCACCATGTACATGCTGCCGGCGGCCATCCGCCTGCTGGAGCCCCGGCTTTTCCGGAACTTCCGCTAGCCCCGCGGCTTGAAGACAACAACATGTAAACGGAGGTAAAGTGATGAACAAGCCAATGATGGCAGTGGCGGCACTGTTTTTCTTCTGGGCCCTGCCGGGTTCGGCGGCGGCCATGACCGTCGATGAAATCGTCGACCGGGCCAACCTGGCCTCCTATTATGCCGGTGACGACGGCCGCTCCGAGGTGCGGATGACCATCACCGACGCCCAGGGCCGGGAACGGCAGCGGCAGTTCGTGATCCTTCGCCATAACCTGGAGGAGGGAGGACGGCAGATGTACTACGTCTATTTCCAGCGCCCCGCCGATGTCCGGCGGATGGTCTTCATGGTCCACAAGTACCTGGAACAGGACGACGACCGCTGGCTATATCTCCCCGACCTCGACCTGGTCCGCCGGATCGCCGCCGCCGACAAGCGCAGCAGCTTCGCCGGCTCCCATTTCCTCTACGAAGATGTATCCGGGCGCACCCCCGCCGACGACAATCATGAGCTGGTCGAAGAAACCGACGAGCATTACGTGCTCGAGGCGACCCCCCTGGATGTCGATCTGGTGGAGTTCTCCCGCTACCTGATATGGATTGATAAAGAGCATTTCCTGCCGGTAAAGGCCGAATACTTCGACCGCAATGACGACCAATACCGGGTGGTTGAGGCTCTGGAGATCGAGGACGTGGACGGCTTTCCCACCGTTATACAATCCCGGGTGCGGGACCTGGAAGGCGGCGGCGAGACGGTGATGAGCTTCAGCAATGTCAGCTATAACATCGGCCTGGATGAATCGCTGTTTACCGAGCGCTACCTGCGGCGGCCGCCCCGGGAGGTCCGGCGCTAGCCCCCTGTAAACGTTTACATCCCATTAAATCACGCGTTAACGGGGCATGATCATGTATTATCCGCTTTGCCGATTTCTGGCGGTGCTGCCGGCCGTCTTCCTGTTGCTGCCCGGTGCCGCAGCTGCCACCGGCATAACCGACCTGCAGGATTATTTATACGACCGCTACGAGGTGAACCTCTACGGGTTCATCGAGGCCCGGGGCGGCCTGCGGGTGGACCGCCGGGAGGATCAGCGGGACGGCTCCATCGGCGAGGGCAGGCTGCAGCTTGATTTCAGCCGCTTCGTCGGCGACGGTGAGTTGCGGCTTAAAACCGATCTGCTGGCCGACGGGGTGGAAGAGGAGTTGAGCCTGGAAGTGCGGGAGGCCTACTATGATTTCCACCCCCATCCCGATGTCGATGCCCGGCTGGGACGCCAGGTGCTGACCTGGGGGACCGGCGATCTGCTTTTCATCAACGATGTCTTTGCCAAGGACTGGGAATCGTTTTTCATCGGCCGCGATGACGAATACCTGAAAAAGCCTTCCGACGGCCTGCGGCTGGGAGTTTTCACCGGGCCGGTGAACCTGGATCTGGTCTATATCCCCCTGGTCACCCATTCCACCTATATCGACGGCTCCCGGCTCTCCTACTGGAACGCCAGCCAGCAGCGGATCGCCGGCCGCGACGCGGTGTTCCGCGATGACCAGCGCAACCGGTTCTTCCGGGACAGCGAATTGGCCCTGCGCCTGCATCGCCGCCATGCCGGCACCGAATACGCCCTCTACGGCTACTACGGTTTCTGGAGCACTCCGGAAGGGCTTAACCCGGACAACTTACGGCTGGTCTATCCCCGGCTGGGGGTTTACGGGGCCAGTGTCCGCCGCCCCCTGCTGGGCGGGATCAGCAACCTGGAGGTGGGTTATTACGACTCCCTGGACGACAGCTCCGGCCGTGATCCCCTGATCCGCAACAGCGAGCTGCGGCTGCTGGTGGGTCATGAGCGGGAACTGGCCCGTGATCTCACCGCCGGCGTACAATATTATCTTGAGCGCAAGCTTGACTACTCCAATTACCTCGACTCCCTGGCCCCGGAAGCCCCTGCGGCGGATCGCCACCGTCATCTGCTGACCCTGCGCCTGACTAAGTTGATGCTGCAGCAGAATCTGGAGCTCTCCTTCTTCGTTTACTGGTCGCCCTCGGATCAGGATGCCCAT
>PWOG01000337.1 GCA_003557565.1 Desulfobulbaceae bacterium | reverse complement strand
GTACGCAAAAACAAGTCGGCCACGGTGCAAGAAAAAAACAAAAAGAAGCAGCAGGAAAACATTCAGCAGTGCCGCAGATTGTGGCGATTTTACCGGCGCCGCGTACCCCAGGTACGCAAGCCGGTAAAATCGCCGCAAGGTGCGGTGCTGCTGAATGTTTTCCAGGGCGCCCGTAGCTCAGCTGGATAGAGCACCGGCCTTCGAAGCCGGGTGTCGCAGGTTCGAATCCTGCCGGGCGCACCAGTTAAAACGATGTATAACCAGGCGTAAGCTCCCCAGCAGTTATCGTTTCATCCCCCCACTTTGTACCGGCAATGTGCCACAGGTAGGCCACCCACAGCATCAGGGCCGAGTGACCATCGGGTTTTACCTGGTCGTCGCAAGGTGGGCCACCCCGTGATCGCTTACGAAAAAGTTTATCCGTCCGTCAGAAAGTTTCCGACAACGCCTGTTCCCTTTCCACCAGGGTAGGGTGGGAGTGGTAAAAACCGCTGTAGAGGGGATGCGGGGTCAGGTTGGCGAGGTTTTTTTCGCTCAGTTTGCGCAGGGCCATGGTTATGGGCTGCTTGCCAGCGGTATGTGCCGCCGCAAACCGGTCGGCCTCATATTCGTATTTTCTGGAGAGAAGGTTTGAAAGCGGGCTCAGCCAAAAGGTGACAAGACCGGCCAGCAAGGAAAAGAGGAGCAGCGCCGGAGCAGGGCCGGCCGATTCGGGGGCAAAGCCAAAGGACTGCACAAAGGCGGGAGTTTTCAAAAGCCAGGCCACCAGCGCAAAACCGGCCAGGATCATAGCTGCGGACAGGGCCAGCATCTTGGGAATGTGCCCTTTTCGATAATGGCCGATCTCGTGGGCCAGCACCGCCTCCAGTTCCGGGGGCTCCAACTGGTTGACCAGGGTATCAAAGAGGACAATGCGACGAAACCGACCGAATCCGGTGAAAAAAGCATTGGCATGACCCGAGCGTTTACTGCCGTCCATGACCTGGATGGTCCGGGCCTTGAAGCCGGTCCTTTCCGCCAGCGCCATGAGCCTTTCTTTCAGTTCCCCCGTTGGCAGCGGGGTAAGCTTGTTGAACCAGGGCAGGATGAGCATGGGATAAACAACCATCATCACCAGCTGAACAGTAAAAACCAGGGCAAAGGCCCAAAGCCACCACCAGTCTCCCAACCGGAAAATCAGGTAAATAATCAGACTGATCAAGGGCACTCCCAGGGCCAGTCCGATGACCAGACCCTTGATCTTGTCCGCAACCCACAGCTTGTGTGTGCTCTTGTTGAACCCGTGGCGTTCTTCCAGCCTGAATTGAAAATAGTATTCCAGGGGCAGACCGGTAAATGAGACCATAAGCATGGTGGCTACCAGGAATAGGCTTTCCCCCAGGAGCAGGGGCCCGTCGCCAGCGGCAAAAAACTGCTGATAAAACCAGGGTAGAATCCCTGAGAACAGCAGAGCAGCCAGTATGATGCTTCCATACCAGATGCTGAACAGCTCGAAACGGTTTTTGTCCAGGGTATAAGCTGCAGCCTTGGAAAAGGTCCCTTCATCCATGACCTGCCTAACCGTTTCCGGAGGGGAAATGCTTTTTCCCTTGACGTAAGAACGGTTCAACAAGCCGAGGGCGGTCTGCCAGGCCGCCTTGGCCGTCAGCAGAATTGCCGCTGCGATGATGATCAATGTTTCCAAGCCTTTTCCCTCAATTTTGACAACCTCGCAAAAACCAGCCAAAAGAGTTGGTCGGTAACGCGAAAACAATTAGTTACAAAGCGTGCCCAGTCGGCGGCGCGGTTTTTTGCGACGCCGACAATTTTGACGGCCTTGCAAAGACCTGCCAGATATCTTAGTCGGTAAGGTGAAAACAAGTAGTGACAAAGCGTGCCCAGTCGGCGCCGTGGCTTTTTGCGATGCCGACAATTTTGTTTATGCAAACACTACCTGTCGTCCTGGGGTTTGTCAATTTCGTGAGTCCGTGAGCGGTCGGGCAGAGTACATCGACCCGGCGGTTCAGGCCTTGCATCAGGAGGTGGGGGCGACCAACCACAGCGATCTGTTGTCCGGCTGCGCCGGCAACGATGGGTCTGCCGCTGTTGCTGTGAGCGCAAGCCTTCTATTGCAGGCCCATACGGACCAGGCGCATCAGCAGCAGCACCACCGGAGCGGCATGCATTACCAGGTCGAAAATATCAAGCGGACGGGTTAACCCACCATGGGCGAGCATTCGCAATTTCTCCACCAGATGCGGTTCGGGGTAAAAGGGCGCCAACCCCAGAACCAGGGCGGCTATTATCAGCCAACTAAGGGGGAGCGCGTCAAGCCAGGCAAACATGATTCAGCCAGTTAATTGATATGAGTAATTAAGAGTCTATTAGAACCCAACTAATTGTGGATATGCCGCAACGCTTTGCTTGCCGCCGCATATCCGGCTCTACTTTTGGGCTCTACTTACCCGGTGGTGGTGGAAATTTCAAGATCTACCGGACGTGCTGAATTTATTTGCTTGCCAACAGCGGGTAACTCCGGTACCTTGTCCAGCATTAGTACAAGTCGTGCAGTAAGTTACGGATCCATCCTGCATACACCTGCCCTGGTATTTTTCTTCCCCCTCTTACCACTGCAACTGTTCTGCATCTGCTTCTGTTGACCAACTGCACCGGACCTCCTTTACTATGGGAGGCCCGCTGGTTGGCGAATTACCGTGTTGCCTTATCCCCCCTGGTTTTGCCCGGGGTGCAGGAAAGGGCCGGGCGGGATGGCGCCTTTTTATATTCTCAAGGAGATTTTTCATGGATTTTACCTCATTTTCATTTGCCCCGGCTATTAACGCCGGCATCACTGCCTGCGGTTTTCAGGCGCCCACCCCCATTCAGCAGCAGACCTTGCCCCCGGCCCTGGCCGGTCACGATGTCATGGGTCTGGCCCAGACCGGCACCGGCAAGACCGCGGCCTTTGTACTGCCCATCCTGCAGCGCCTGCAGTCCGGCCCCAAGGGGCGCACCCGGGCCCTGGTGCTGGCCCCGACCCGGGAGCTGGCCGAACAGATCACCGTATCCTGCCGGGAACTGGGGCAAAAAACCGGCCTGCGCGCGGTGTCGGTTTACGGTGGGGTTAATAAAAATACCCAGCTGACCCAGCTGCGGCGGGGGGCGGAGATCATCGTCGCCTGCCCCGGCCGGTTGCTTGATCATCTGCGGGATGGCGCCATCAAACTCGACGGCGTAGAGGTCATGGTCATGGATGAAGCCGACCAGATGTGCGACATGGGCTTTTTGCCGGATATCCGCAAGATTCTGCGTCATCTTCCGGTCAAGCGGCAGAACATGATGTTTTCCGCCACCATGCCCCCCGATATCCGCCGCCTGGCCGGGGAATTCCTGGACAATCCCCAGGAGGTGAAGATCGCCGCCGACCGGCCGTCGGCCACCGTCAGCCAGACCCTGTTTCCCGTGGAAGCGCGGCAGAAGACGGCGCTGTTGCTGACCCTGCTGACCGAAAAGCCGGTGCGCTCGGCCCTGGTATTTACCCGGACCAAGCACGGGGCCAAGAAACTGGCCCGTCGCCTCAACGCCGCCGGTCACCAGGCCACCGATCTGCAGGGCAACATGTCCCAGAACAAACGCCGCGCCGCCCTGGACGGTTTCCGCGACGGGACCTTCACCATCCTGGTGGCCACCGATATTGCGGCCCGGGGGCTGGATGTCGCCAAGGTTTCCCATGTGATCAACTATGACATGCCCAATACCGCCGAGGCCTATACCCACCGGATCGGTCGTACCGGCCGCGCCCTTTGCGACGGTGCCGCCTTCAGCCTGGTGCTGCAGGAAGACCAGAGTCTGGTCCGGACCATCGAGCGGGGCCTGGGGACAACTATTGAAAGGCGCCAGCTGGAGTCTCTGGTTTCCGACGAGTTGGACAATGTTCCCGCTCCGTCCCGGGGCCGGCGTCCTGCTGCCCGTCCCACTGCCCGTCCCACTGCCCGTCCTACTACCCGTTCGGCGGCCTCCCGGCGCCCGGCCGGCCCGGCTCAAGTTCGCCGCGGGGGCCGGGGGTAAACCGTCCGGCTCATGGTAACCACTCACGGGTTTATTCCGTAAGTGGTCATGGGGTGCCGCAGGTTGCCGCAAGCCCAGGCGGCGATTCCTGCATCCAGTACGCGAACCGGCCTGATCGCCGCATTCGGCAGTGCCCTGTGATCGCTTGCGGTTCTTTCCGTTCCGCTTCAACCCTGTTACTTGTTGACTGACGAGGGTAAAAAGTGTTTGATTTGTTGGTCTCTCCCGTTTAGCCCGGCGCGAGGCTGACTCATTTGCCCCGGCTGGTCGGACTTGCGCATACAGGCTGTAATTTGGTATGTTGCTTTAGTCTGATTTCCCCGCGCAACTTGCATATTGTAAAGTCTGCCATTGCGGGCGAGGAGTGGCGTTGGAGCCGGGTTAAAGCCGGTCCCGCAGGGCTGCCGTCCAAGCAGTGTATACTGAGTGTACGGATGGATGGTTGCAACAGGATAAATTTTCACGGAGCACAAGCCTGTATCCGTGAAGTCTGCTGACAAGGAGACAGTGTGAACAAGGAAGGAGATCTTAACTTGAGGCCGACGAATCGTGGTAATTTGGCTTTTCTGCAGGGGTTTTTGCGTTATCCCGAGCAGGTGGCCTCATTTATTCCCAGCTCCCGTTTTCTTGAGCGACGGATCGTTGATTGCGCCTGCATTCGCCAGGCCGGCCTGGTGGTGGAACTGGGTCCCGGCACCGGCGGAACCAGCCAGGCCATGCTCAATGCCATGGGGCCCCAGGCCCGGCTGTTGAGCATTGAAATCACCCCGGAATTTGTCGAGGTGCTGAGCAGGCATCCCGACCCCCGGATGACCGCACATCTGGGCAGTGCCGAGCATGTTTGTGATATTCTCAAGCAGTACCGGCTGGGCCCTCCCGATGTGGTGGTTTCCGGGATTCCCTTCTCCACCATGCCCACCGCCACGGGGGAACAGATCATCCGGTCGGTCTGGGACTGTCTGCCCCCCGGCGGCATTTTTGTCGCCTACCAGGTTCGGGACCGGGTGGTGCAATTGGGGCGCAAGCTGTTGGGTGAGCCGGAGCTCATCGAACGGGAACTGCTTAATGTGCCGCCCATGCGGTTTTACCGCTGGCGCAAGCCGGAGGCCTGAGCACCGGCAGGGGAGGTGAGGAACCATTATGCTTGCCATGTTGCGGCGATGGCACCGGCGTTATTTCAGCGATCCCCAGGCGGTGATCCTCACCTTCCTGTTGCTGATCGGTACCCTGGTGCTGTACTTTTTTGGCCGGATGCTGGCCCCTCTGCTCATTGCCATCATTATCGCCTATCTGCTGGAAGGGCCCATCACTTGGATGGAAGGCAAGGGAATCCGGCGGATCTTCGGCATCAGCCTGGTTCTGGCGCTTTTTGTCATGCTGGCCCTGGTCGGTTCCTTTGCCGTTTTTCCCATCCTCTGGACCCAGATTGCCGACCTTTTTAAGGAACTGCCGCACTATATCGCCCGGGGTCAGCAGGTGCTGCTCAATCTGCCGGAGCGTTATCCGTTGATCACCGAACAACAGGTTCGGGAAATAGTTAGTGCCATCCGCACCCAGGTGGGCAACCTGGGCCAGCATGTGCTGGCCATCTCCCTGGCCTCGGTGGCCAACCTCATCACCCTGCTGGTCTACCTGGTGCTGGTGCCGTTTCTGGTTTTCTTCCTGCTCAAGGACAAAAACATCATCATAAACTGGATCAGTCTCCGCCTGCCCCGGGAACGGAGCGCGGCCCAGTATCTCTGGCGTGACCTGGACGCCCAGATGGGCAATTACGTGCGGGGCAAGTTCTGGGAAATCCTGATCGTGGGGAGTGTTACTCACCTCTGTTTTGTCCTGCTCGGTGTTGACTACGCCCTGCTGCTGGCCACCATCACCGGCCTGTCGGTGCTGGTCCCTTACGTTGGGGCGGTGGTGGTTACCCTGCCGGTGGTCCTGATCGGTTATTTTCAGTGGGGTCTGGGCGGAGAACTGCTCTGGCTGCTGCTGGTTTACGGCGTCATTCAGGCCCTGGACGGCAACGTGCTCAATCCTTTGCTTTTTGCCAGGGCGGTCAATCTCCATCCGGTGGCGATCATTACCGCCATCCTGGTTTTCGGCGGAATCTGGGGTTTTTGGGGAATCTTCTTCGCCATTCCCCTGGCCACCCTGGTTAACGCCGTGATCCTCTGCTGGCCCCGGACTCCGGACGAGGCGCCGGCCAAAGCCGAGTGAGGGCGGCGCTGCGGCCACCGGAGCAGACCATGACCACCCATTTATTTCTCTATCAGCAAAACGGTGGGTATTTCGCCCAGGTGGCGGAAAACCTTGAAGGGGAGGCGGCTGCGGAACTGGCCGGGCTGGGAGCCAGCCGGCTTAACCCCGTCCACCGGGGCGTCTATTTCAGCGCCGAGCCGGCGGCGCTCTACCGGATAGTGTTGCGGACCAGGCTTTGTTCCAGGGTTCTGGCCCCGCTGCTGCATTTTAAATGCCACAGCAGCAAATATCTCTACAAGACCGCCCTGGCTCTGCCCTGGGAAGACCTGCTGTCCCTTGAGCAAAGCTTCATGATCAACGCCCGGGTCAGCGACAGCAAAATCGGTCATTCCCGCTATGCGGCCCTGCGGCTTAAAGACGCCATCGTTGACCGCTTCCAGCAGCATTGCGGCGCCCGCCCCGATGTCGACAGGCACCGGCCCGACCTGGTTTTTGATCTGCATATCCGCCGCAATCAGGCGGTTATCAGCCTGGATCTGGCCGGGGAATCCCTGCATCGCCGGGGGTATCGCCGGGAAAGCGGCGAGGCCCCGATCCAGGAGACCCTGGCGGCGGCGATGGTAGATTTTTCCGGCTGGGACGGGGAAAAACCGCTGGTCGATCCCTTTTGCGGTTCCGGTACCATTCTGGCCGAGGCTCTGATCCGCCGGGCGGAAATCCCCGCCGGCTTCCTGCGCCAGCACTTTGGGCTTATGCATCTGCCGGATTTTTCGCCCCGGCTCTGGCAACGGACCAGGGCCGAGGCGGAGGCGGCGATTAAAACCCTGCCGGCGGGGCTGATCACCGGCAGCGACCGGGATAAACGGGCCGTCCGAATCGCCCGGGGCAACCTGGCCCTGCTGCCCCAGGGCGACCGGGTGGAGTTGCGGGTCAGCCCCTTTCAGGAACTGTCCGTGATCAGCAATTCCGTGATCATTGCCAACCCGCCTTATGGTGTCCGCTTGGGCGACCGGGGGGCGGCCGCCGCCCTGGTCCGGGAATTCGGCTCCTTTCTCAAGCACCGCTGCACCGGTTCCACCGCCTGTCTCTATTTCGGCGACCGGCAACTGCTCAAGGAAATCGGTCTGCGCCCCAGCCGCAAGAAAAACTTGAACAACGGCGGCCTGGAGGGTGTGGTCGCCTGCTACGAGATGTATTGACCCCTTGTCGGCCGGCTCTCCGATCTTTTGGCGGACCGCCGAAAGCCTGTTTCAGCCGCCGGCGGGGGGTGGCTTCACTGCTCCCCGCCAGCGGGCTGGTTAACGTTTTATTTTATTGATCCCGGACTGCAGCAGCTGCATGAGATCCTGGCCTTCGGTGGCCGCCATTTCCTGGAGTTGAAGCCGTTCCCGGTCCAGTCCCAGGGTGTCCAGGTCGGCGCGCAGGCGCTCCACCTGCTGGCGCAGGCGGTGGCCGACCCCCCGATGGTAGTCGTCGGCCTCGGGGCCCAGGACCACCAGGACCCCGTCGGCCCCTGTTTCCAGGGTACGCAGGAGCTGGCGATCGTCAAGCACACCGGGACTGGTCAGATAAATCTCGGCGCAGTTGCTCAGCCCCCCGGTTGTGGCCGTGCCGGGGCAGGCGGAGATGGCGGCGGCGGTCCGGGCGCAGATATAGGCCACTACCTTGGGCTCCTTGCCGCTCAATTGTTCCACCATCCCGCCAACGTTGGCGGCCAGCTCCTCCGGAGTGCCGCTGCCCATGCGGATGGCTTGGGTGGGGCAGGCCCCGTGGCAGATGCCGCAGGCCACGCAGCGCTCTCGGGTGATCTCGGCAAAGGCGTTGATATGCGGGGCCTGGTAGGGGCACAGGCGGACACAGTTAAGGCATTTGACACACTGGTCGGCGGTTACCAGGGCTCCGTTGCCGCATTCCAGGCAGCGCCGGGCCTCGGCCACCGCCTGCTGCTCGGTGAGGGTGTCTATAAAGGGGACAAAGTCCTGTCTCCGCTGCTCGGCCTCCCGGAAAACCATGGGGACCCGGGGAAGCGGGGTGATGGTTTCGGCAGTGGCCGGCTCCAGCCGGCCGATGGCCGGGGGCAATTCGGCGGCGGGGGTGATCTCGTTCCCCTGCAGGTATTGATCCACCGCTTCGGCGGTGCGCTGGCCATGGGCACAGGCCTCGACCACAGAGCCCGGCGGCGAGATCGCTTCTCCGGCGGCAAAAATCCACTCCACCGGGGTCTGCCGGGTCATGGGGTCACAGGTCAGCCGCCCGCGCTGGTCCAGCTCCAGGCCGCTGCCTTTGATAAAATCCGGTTCCAGGGCCTGGCCGATGGCAAAGATCACCGTATCGCAGGAGGTGGTCTCCTGGTTGTTGTCGTCATACTCGGGGGCGAACTGACCCTGCTCGTTGAAAACTCGGCTGACCAGCCGGTGCCGCAGGCCGGTGATTTTACCGTCGGCGGTCTCGACCTCCAGAGGGCCGCGGCGGGTGATCAACTCGATTCCCTCGTCTCGCGATTCGGTGATTTCCTCCGGCAGGGCGGGCATCTCTTCTTCACTCTCCAGGCAAAGCATCTTGACCCGCCGGCAACCCAGCCGCAGGGCGGTCCGGGCGGTATCGCAGGCAACGTTGCCACCGCCGATCACCAGTACTTCCTGGCCGATGTCGAGCCGGCGGTCGGCGGCCACTGCCCGCAGAAAATCCATTGCCCCGTACACTCCGGGGTTGTCCACCCCGGGCAGGGGCAACAGGCGGCTGGTGCTCAGGCCAACGGCGATGATCACCGCGGCGTAGCCCTTTTGGTGCAGCTCTTCGATGGTGATGTCGGTGCCGACCTGCACTCCGCTCTGCAGCTCGATCCCGTGGGCCAGGATCCAATCGACATCCCTTTGCAGGGCCTGTTTGGGCAAGCGGTAGTCGGGAATGGCCACCGCCGGTATGCCCCCGGCCCGCTGCTCCCTTTCAAATACGGTGGGCCGGTAGCCCCGCCGGGCCAGTTCCAGGGCCGCGCTCAGGCCGCCGGGACCGCTGCCGATGATTGCCACCCGCTCCCGGTCCCCGGCACCGGGTTGGGCCGGAGCTGCGGCGTTGTCCGGATGTTCGGCCACAAAACGTTTGACCTCCCGGATCGCCACCGCTCCGTCCACGTCCCGCCGCCGACAGTTGGCCTCGCAGGGATGATGACAGATACGGCCACAGACGGCGGCATAGGGCAAGCGGCGGCGGATAACCGCCAGTGCTTCATCGTACTTGCCCTGGCCGATTTTGTTGACATAGTTGCGAACATCGGCATGTACCGGGCAGGCTTGCCGGCACGGCGGCCACGCCTGCTGGTCGGCGGACAAACGTTGCTGAGTGGACATAATAAAAATACCCCCGAAACTCAAATGAACAGCGAACCGGGTAAGGTTTCGCCAAGTTTTGCTGGCTGAACAAAAAGACTACAATATAGCATAATTGGACATTCCCTGCCAGGGCCAGGAAAAGTTGCCATTGACAAGTGATTACGGGGTACTGCGGGAAAGCGAAAGCGGCAGATCGATCTGCCCCGGAAATTGCGTTTTTTGTTGACAATTTAAACCTTTGTTTATTATTCAGAGGTAACTTTCGGTGAGGGGGCATGAGCGGTATTGCTGCCCAATTGTTTCTGGAAGTGGTTTTTGTCGACCACACATTATCCAAAGGAGAAG
>PWOG01000067.1 GCA_003557565.1 Desulfobulbaceae bacterium | reverse complement strand
GAGGTCAGCTTCCATGAAGAGCTCTTCCCTTTCATCCTTAACCGGGAGGAGGCGAAGAAAACCCTGGCCTACATCCTTGAGCATTCGGGGGGACGGCGACCCCTTATATTCAGCACCATCATGGATCCAAAAATTCGCCGCATCTTTGATCATCCCGAAGTGGAGCTGTTCGATGTTTTTGAGGTCTTTCTCAACCGCCTGGAAGGCTGCCTTGAAACCAAAGCCCTGCGGGTACCGGGCTTTTCCCGCCAGGTGGACAACAGCACCATGGCCAAACGGGTGGAGGCCATTCATTTCAGCCTGGAGCACGACGACGGCATCCGCTCCGGCGAGGCCGACGAAGCGGAGGCCATTCTGCTGGGGGTCTCCCGCACCGGCAAAACCCCGGTTTGCGTCTATCTTGCCACCCAGATGGGCCTTAAAGCCGCCAATTTTCCCCTTACTTCCGAGTATCTCCGGGAGTACAAGCTGCCTGAAAACCTGCGGCGCAATACCCGGCGCACCGTGGGGCTTACCACCAACCCGGAACTGTTGCACAAGGTCCGGGAAAAACGCTACCCCAACAGCAACTACGCCCAACTGACAACCTGTCGCAAGGAACTAAAACAGGCGGAGCAGATCTTTTACAACTACCAGATTCCCATCATCTCCACCGCCGGCCGCTCCATCGAGGAGATCGCCACCCAGGTCACCCAGGAACTTGGAATCAGTCGCAAACCCACGGATTAGCGGCGACAAAGCTGGCGGGATATTTGCCCCGGCCCTGTTCATCGGCAGGATGCTGGAGGGCCAACGCCAACGACCTGATGAAAATTGTCACCCCGGCTAAAGACAGTTTTTATTTTACCGTGGTTATGAACCGGGAAGCTGCCGATCTTTTACACCCGATAGCAAACTGGTCGGTTTTTTTTCACTACCACGGTCGCCGTCAATTAGAATCAGCAGCTCGTTGACCGCTTCCTGCATCCGGTCCGCCATGGTCCGCAACTCCTCCGCCGAGGCGGCCGCCTCCTCGCCGTTGGCGGCGGTCCGCTGGACCACGGTATCCATCTCGCCCATGGCCTGACTGAGCTGTCCGATGCCGTTGGCCTGTTCATCGGATGCGGCGGCGATCTCCCCCACCAGCCCCGTGGCCCGGTCGGTACTGCTCTTGACTTTGGTAAAGGCATCATCGGTTTGTTCCACCAGCCGGGAACCATGCTGGATATTTTTCACCGTGTCGTCAATAAGCCCGGCGGTCTCCTGGGCCGCTTCCGTCGCTCTTAGCGCCAGGTTGCGGACCTCATCGGCCACCACCGCGAACCCGGCCCCGGCCTCTCCGGCACGGGCCGCCTCGACCGCCGCGTTCAAGGCCAGAAGGTTGGTCTGGAAGGCGATCTCATCAATGGTCTTGATAATTTTGGAGGTGTCCTCGCTGGACTGGTTGATGGCCTTCATGGCCGCGGTCAATTCGGCCATGGACTCACCGGCCCGCTTTACCACCGTCGCCGATTCCCGCATCAGGTTGTTGGCCTGTTCAGCGTTTTCTGCATTCTGCCTGGTCATCGACGAAATTTCCTCCAAGGAAGCGGCAACCTCTTCCAGGGAAGAGGCCTGTTCGGAGGCCCCCTCGGCCAGATCCTGGCTGCCGGCAGCCAGTTGATCGGCGGAGTTCGACACTTCGTCGGAGCAGCCGGTCATCTTGTGGGAGGCTCCGGAGATCAGGGCGACTATCCCCCGTGAGGACAATGCGGCGATGGTCACGGCGGTCGCCACTCCCAACACCACCGCCAGACTGATCAGGTTGGAACGGCTGCGAATTTCGCTGTCCATCGCCTCGTGGCGCTCCTCGACCTCCCGGCGCAGTCCTTCCCGAAGCTGCCCCAACAGATATTGGGTTTCCTCAAGAGCCGGTACCGTCTGCCGCTGGTAAATCGTCGCCAGCTGATCCCGGCGGGCCTCGTCCAGGGCCACCGCCGACTGGTGCAGCTGCCGGTGGGGGGTTTCAATTTTCGCCAGCAGGGGCGACAGCGACGGCACCAGATTTTCCAGGTGCCGTCGCCCTTCCCCGTAGTACCAGCGCCCAAAACCGCACTGCCGGTAGTCGGTTTCCACCTCCAGATTCTCATCCTCACCGGCCAGATAATCACGAATCCGGGATACCCATATCAGGTGATCGACCTCTCGCTGGGTCAGTTCGGTGTCCAGGGCCATGTCGGTGATCACCCCCCGACTTTCGGCAACCATGTCCCGCACGGCATACTGATTGAACACTCCTATCAACACCAGGATCAGGATAACCACCCCGAAACCGCTCCACAATCTTTGGGCAATTGTCAATTTTCTCCAGCGTATCATCATTATTTACCTCGCAAAAAAAATAATCGGCCAACCGGCCACCCGCAATCCGGGGCGTTTATTGCCCGGGGGTCAGCTCAAAAAGAGTGTCCAGCCGCATCTCAAGGAACAATTGATAGACAGGACCGGGAATCTGTACCAGTCGGAGGATGCCCCCCCGGGCTGCAAGGCTTTTGTAAAGCATTAACACCTTGCCGATCCCGTCACCGCCGATATAGGTAACCTCCCCCAGATCAATGACCACCTCCTGCAAGCAATGCCGCGACAGCTCCAGAAATTGCGCCCTTAAAACTTCCGCTTCCCGGGTAAAGATCGCTCCCCTGAGGACAACCAGGGCGCTACTTTTCCGGATACTGACTTCGCAGCTCATCCTATCCATGGTACCTTTCCGTGCGCGGGCCGGTCCGACCGGCAACCAGGCGGCTGCAGGCAAAACGGCACTCGGGACAGATCGTTAAAATAATTGAAAAAACAGGAGCACTCTAATGTGAACAGGGTGACCCAACAATCACCCGGCAGGGGTATTTAAAGGTGAAGGGCCGGAGCCGGCTTTGACCGTAAAACGGCCGGAAAACCAAGGGGCCCGGGGCACAATTCCACCCGGACGGGCGATTGATTTAACCGGCAAAACATAGCAAATTAGTCTAATTTTCCACAAATCGGCAGGCAAGGCGGTCTTGGCAGCGATATCCCGGCTATTGAACCGGGATACGGAGGGGAAGTAATGATGCGGCATCTCTTCAGACCACCGTGTTTGCAATGGTGGAGCAGGCCCTTATGATCCACAGGTTTCATAGTATGATCCGCCAGGCGGCAATCGACAAAAAAATGTCGCTGATCATTGCCCTGACCCTGATAGTTTTCACCCTGGTTACGCTCCCGTTATTGCTGGCTCTTGAAGTTAAAACCACCCATCAATATGCCGGTAATCATGTTCAGCTTTTAGGCGAACTGGTAGGCACCCACTGTTCGCCTTACTGCAAGCACAAGTGTTCCACCCAGGGCAACATCTTAAGCTACCTCTCCGGCAATAAGCAGATCATCATGGCCGAACTGTTCGACCACGAACACAACCGGACGGTGAATTACCAGGCCCAGGATTACGACCCGATGCACCATCCTCCACTTCATGACGCCTTTCACCCACATTTTAAAATGTCGCGCAGCCATGCCAGCATCGCCCGGCCCATGTTCGACGACGACAATTACTTCGGTTTTGTCCGGCTGGTCCTGGACTTGCAGGAATTTCGCCGGGCCTCAAAAAGTCGGATTATACTCTCCACTGCGGCCTTTTTTGGGGGAATCATGATTTCTTTGTGTCTGTTCTTGAAACTTCGGGCCATGGTCCTGGCTCCGTTACGGGATCTGGCCTCGTTGATGGCTGATGTGGCCGCCAGCAACGATTATTCAAGACGGGCGCAACCCGTCAGCAATGATGAGGTGGGGGTAATGGCCGAGTCCTGCAACCGACTGCTTAAGCAAATCGAAGAAAATCAGGAGGAAAGAGACAAGCTTGTAGATGATCTGCATGACGGAGCCGGTGGAATTATGACTAACATAAACCTGCTTGCCGCCACCGCCCTGCGGCAAAAACAGGACGAAACCACCCGGAAACTGCTGACCACCATTGAGGAACTGTCCGGGGAAGGGGTAACGGAGATCCGTCGTTTCATCGCCTGTGTGGACCGCCGCTCCCGGGACTGGCACCAGCTGGTATCGGAGATGCGCCGATATGGCTATAATCTGCTGGACACCAGCGGGGTTGGGTTTAACCTTGATTTCCGTCAAGACAATCACCCGCCCCCGCCGGACAGCCTGTTCATGCTGCATTTATGGCGAATCTACAGCGAGAGCTTAAACAATATCCTAAAGCACGCCCGGGCCGGAAAGGTCAGGGTTTTTCTACAGCTGGTACAATCGGAACTGATCATGAAAATCACCGACGACGGCGCCGGTATTGCCGGGGACACTATTGCCGCTCGGGGAACCGCCAACATGAAGAAAAGGGCGGCCGCCATGGGAGGACATCTGACGATTAATGACACCCCCGGCGGGGGGACCCGGGTACAACTGGTAGTTCCCTTAAACCGTTAACCGTCCCCGGGAAACAACGAGTTAAATGAAAATAGCCATCCTTGAAGATGATTTTATGCAGCGCGAAAATCTTCGCCTGCTTCTGGGCGGAACTCCGGGTTTTACAGTAAGCGGTGTCTTTGCCGGCGGCGAAGAAGCCCTGGCCGGGATCGGTGTGGATGAGCCGGACATAATGGTGGTTGACCTGGGTCTTCCCGGCATGTTCGGGGTTGAGTTCATCAGGATCGCCAAACAACGCCATCCCACCATCGAATTCATGGCCTACACCATCTACGAGGACCGGGATAACGTTTTTGCCGCCCTCAAGGCCGGGGCCTCGGCCTACCTCTTAAAGGGCTGCGCACCCCGTGAGCTGATCGAAAGCATCCAGGAACTCTTTCTCGGAGGTGCTCCCATGAGCCCCAAAATCGCCCGCCGGCTGATCATGGAATTCCGGGACGAAAACATCCGCCACCACAACATGCTCAGCATCAGGGAAATGGAGATCATCCGGGAAGTAGAAAAGGGGCAGAGTTACAAGGCCATTGCCGCCAAACTGTACATCAGCCCCCACACCGTCCACAGCCACATCAAAAAGATCTACGAAAAGCTCCACGCCGTAAATCGCCAGGACGCTATCCTCAAGGCCCGCAAAGGTGGCATCATCTGATCATTGTCAATCAGCAACCGGCCCCTGTACCTCAGGCACATTCAACAATTTGCAGGGGCTCGGCCCGGCCCAGTTCACCGTGCAGCCGGGAAATATGGTCAACCTCGCGCCAGTCGAGACCGAGCAACCCCGCCCCGTAAGCATCCACGGCAACCGGATCGAAGGAGGCGGCCAACAGACCGGGCGGGGGATCGCAGGGCGGCCCGCCCAGGTGGGACTGGGCCAGACCGACGGTGGCGTCCAGCACGGTGAAATCCGGACAGCGGTAACGATTGAGATCAGCCACCGCCTCCTGGATCTCGTGATGAAAAGAGGCCTTTTTCCAGTTGCCTCCCTGCTGGTAATGGGCCGGCGGAGCCGCCCCCATCATGTTTTTCAGGGTCAGGGTGGCCTTGGCCAGAGTATGGGCTTTTAATACCGGCAGGGAGATCAGAAAGGAGTCGAAAAGCAGTCCGGGCAGGTACATTTCCGGCCAGCGCCGGCAGTCGGCCCTGGTCAACTTCACGGTTGGTTCATGGTTGAGATCGACCAGGCCGACCCCCCTGGCCGCCGCCAGTTCCCGGTAACCCAGCAGGGAGAAACAGTGATCGGTGTCGTATGATCTGGAACCGCATCCTTCGGCAATGATGATCTCCGCTTGCGGGGCCGTGGCCTGCAGATAATCCACCACCGCCGCCGCCAATTCCACCGGGGTGGTGATGGGCGGCGCCACCGCCTCCACCAGATTGGGCTTGAGTACCAGCCGCCGGTGGCCGGAAACCGCCGGCGCCAGCCCCGCCCGGTCCAGTAAAAGACGGACCTCCCCGGCCCAGTCTCCGCCATGGCTGCCAACATAAACTCTGCCTTGGCCGTCGTCGTTGCTGTATTGCTGCATGATCACTCCTGGCTGCATTACCAATCACCGGGATTGTCCCGCAAGCGATCACGAAGCGGCGCAAGATGCGGTAACCCATGATCGCGTACCCGGTGGCCATTGCTGTTGCCGCCTCTCAACCCGTGACCACAACCGGCGCGGACCTGCATGGTTCCCGGACGTCTCACCGGCAACCTGCGGGGGTACCCGGCAAGCATAGCACGCTCCGAACAAATTGGCAAAAGGTCGGTTGTAAACCCGCTCATCCATAAAGTAGACTTATGGTACCAGGAGGTTCTAATCATGCCGGTTAAAAAGGTTATCACCAGCGAAAAGCAACCCATCAAGGCCTGGATAGACAACATTGAGGCGGGGGCCCTGGCCCAGGCCCAGAACCTGGCCAACCTGCCCTTTATCCACCGTCATGTGGCCCTGATGCCCGACACCCACCAGGGTTACGGGATGCCCATCGGCGGGGTGATCGCCACCACCGACATGGTGATCCCCAATGCCGTGGGAGTGGATATCGGCTGCGGCATGGGGGCGGTGCAGACCTCGCTCAGTGAAATCACTCCCGAAAAGCTGCGACAGACAATGGCGGTCGTTAGAAAAAAAATCCCCCTTGGTTTCAAGCACCACCGCCGCCCCCAGGATGAACGGCTGATGCCCAAAAGTCCGGTACCCGTCTCCCAGTTGCCGGTGATTTCCGAGGAATACCGCAACGCCCTGTACCAGTTGGGTACCCTGGGCGGCGGCAACCATTTCATCGAAATCCAAAAGGGCAACGACGGCCACATCTGGCTGATGGTTCACTCCGGCAGCCGTAACCTGGGCTACAAGGTAGCCAACTATTTCAATCGCCTGGCCGCCAGGCTAAACCTGGAACAGGGCTCCAGGGTGCCTCCCAACTGGCAGCTGGCCTATCTGGCCGTGGACAGCCCCATGGGCCGGAGTTATATGCAGGCCATGCAGTACTGCGTGGAATTTGCCTACGCCAATCGCGACCTGATGATGACCCGCCTTAAAGAGTCCCTGCAGGAGGTGATCGGGCCGGTGACCTTCGCCCCCATGATCAACATCGCCCACAACTACGCAGCACTCGAGGAGCATTACGGCAAAAAAGTGATCGTTCACCGCAAGGGAGCCACCCGCGCCCTGGCCGGTGAGATCGGGATTATTCCCGGCTCCCAGGGAACGCCCAGTTACCTGGTCCGGGGTCTGGGCAACCCCGAGAGTTTTCACTCCTGTTCCCATGGCGCCGGCCGCAAGATGGGACGTAAACAGGCCCAGCGCCAGCTTAACCTGGAAGAGGAGAAAAAGCGCCTGGACGAGCAGGGTATCATCCACGCCATTCGTTCCCGGGGTGATCTCGACGAGGCGGCCGGGGCCTACAAAGAAATCGACCGGGTGATCAGCGACCAGCTTGACCTGGTGGAAGTCCTGGTGGAGCTGCACCCCCTGGCGGTAATCAAAGGATAGATGTAAGCGATCACTTACGGATAGATTGTTTTTTTGCAATCTTTGGCTAATATGTTAAGTTCTAAGGTTTACCCCATAATATCAATTTAATTTTCAATTGTCGTTTGATGATGGCCGGGGAGGTCATTTTGCCCGACAGCGATGATTCACTGCTCAGAGTCCTGGTGGTGGAGGACGACCCCGAAGACGCCCTGCTGATTCAGCGCACCCTGCTGGGAGCAGGATCGGGCCACTACTTTGTGGAAATGACGGCAACCCTGGCCCAGGGTCTCGAGAGCCTGGTTCAGCATCCTCCCGACGTCCTGCTTTTGAACCTCACCCTGCCCGATTCCAGCGGGCTGGCTACCCTCAACAGGGTACGCCGGGACGCCCCGCAAATTCCCATCATCGTCATTGCCGGCCATGAAGACGAAAAACTGGCCCAGGCCACCCTGGATGCCGGCGCCCAGGATTATCTGTGCAAAAACACCCTGGGCAGCTATTCCTTGAGCCGGGCCTTTCGTTATGCCTTCACCCGGGCCCGCCTGGAAAATCGCCTGCAGGAATCCAACCGGCGCCTGGAGTCGCTGCTGGAAGAGGTTCGTAGCTTAAGCTCCCACGATACCCTGACCGGCCTGCCAAACCGCCGTTATCTGCTGGAGCAGCTTGAACGCGACATCGCCATGCATGCCCGGACCAGACAGTATGGCGCCCTGCTGGGGATTGATTTGGGAAACTTTCGCAAGGTCAACGATACCCTGGGTAACGACATGGGCGATCTGCTCCTGATGGAAACGGCCCGTCGCCTGGGGGCGGTGGTGCGGGAAACCGATACCGTGGCCCGTTTGGGCAGCGACGAATTCGCGGTAATCCTGCAGCACCTGGGGTCAGATTATAACCAGGCCGCCATCAAGGCCGACGAGATCGCCAGGAAGTTGCGGCGGAGCATCAACCGGCATTTCATTCTCAAAAACCATGAGTGCCACGTCACCTGCAGTATCGGGATCTGCATTTTCGGCCGCCGGGATGAGTTGTTTGACGAACTGCTGATCCGAACCAACGTCGCCACCTACCAGGCCAAAAAAACCGGCTACAACAGAATCCATTTTTTCGATGACGCCATGCAGAAAGCCTTGGAAGAACGGGCCCGCAAGGAAAACGAATTGCGCCAGGCCTTAAAGAAAAAGCAGTTGCTGCTTTACTTCCAGCCCCAAATCAACGACGCCGGTTTGCCCTTCGGGGCCGAAGCCCTGATCCGCTGGCAACATCCCACCCGCGGCCTGGTGTCTCCGGAAGAATTTATTCCCCTGGCCGAGGAAACCGACCTGATCGAACCCATCGGCCAAATGATTCTGGAACAGGCCTGCCACCAGCTCAAAGAATGGCAGCAACACCATGTCCTGGCCCACCAGGTACTGTCGATCAATATCAGCGCCCACCAGTTCCGCCAGCCCGATTTCGTCGACCAGGTCCGCCAAACCATCACCAAAACCGGTATCCATCCCGACAGGCTGAAGCTGGAACTCACCGAAAGCGCCTTGTTGGCCAACGGCACAAACGCCGTGGACAAGATGGAAACACTGGTAGATATGGGGCTGAGTATATCCCTGGACGATTTCGGCACCGGCTACTCTTCTCTGGCCTACCTGAAAACGCTGCCGGTCAGTCAGTTAAAGATCGACCGCTCATTCATTGCCAATGTCACCAAAGATGCCAGTGATGCCGCCATTGTCCGGGCCATCCTGGCCATGGCCGCCGAGCTGGAAATCGAGGTGGTGGCCGAAGGGGTGGAAAACAGGCAGCAGTACAACTTCTTATGCCAGTATCAGTGCCACCGTTTCCAGGGGTTCCTCTTTGCCCATCCCATGCCCGCCCACGACTTCTCGTCGTTTATCAATGAGCAGCATCACTGCCTGCCGGAAGAACAATAACCCGGTTGTGTGCCCCCCACCCTTGCCCTTTATTCCCGGTTGCCGCACCTTAGCTCTGACGTACGATGCGACCAGAAATTTGACGTTTTTGGGGGTGCACCGGCCAGCGCCTTATGTTAGATTGTCAGTTTTTTGATCAGGCCATACACTCATGCTAACCATCCAGAATCTCTCCATCCAATACGGCGACAAACACCTGTTCAAGGACGTCTCGGCCCGGATCAACTCCCAGGACCGCATCGGCCTGGTGGGGGTCAACGGGGCCGGCAAGACCACCCTGATGAAGATCATGGCCGGGGTCACACCCGTCGAAGGCCGGGTGGTGAGCCGGACCAAGCGGGCCTCGGTGGGCTACCTGCCCCAGGAAATGGAAGCCTTTCCCCCCGGCCGCACACTCTACCAGGAGGCGGAAAGCGCCTTTGCCGAGGCCCTGGCCCTGCAGGAAGAGCTGGAGCGGGTCAACCGGCGGCTGGCCGAGGTTACCGAAGACAACGACGACTGCCGGAAGCTGCTGGAACAACAGGGTGAGCTGCAGCATGCTCTGGAAAGCCACGATATTTTCCGGATCCGCTCCCAGGTGGAAAAAGTCCTGGTGGGCCTGGGGTTCAAGGAAGAGGAGTTCGACAAGGACTG
>PWOG01000120.1 GCA_003557565.1 Desulfobulbaceae bacterium | reverse complement strand
GCTCACGTACTGATGTACGCTTCGCCGTCCCGCTCACCACAACCTGCGGCACCCTGTGACCGCTTACCATTTTGTCTCCGTGAGCACTTTGCTCCAGCTCGGTGCTCCCTCGGCGCCCTTCTGCAACGGCTGTTGCCAACGGTTCCCCGCCGGCCAACTCCCGGTAAAGAACTCCGGCGCAACCCTGATCGGCACCTTTTTCCCGGCGCACCGCCGTGGTTACTCCGGTGGCCGCGACCAGGTCCAGGGCATGGACCAGCTCGCCCAGGCAGTGACCGTGGGCACCGGCGTTCATTATCACCGCGCCGCCGACACTGCCGGGAATCCCAGCCAGAAACTCCAGTCCGCCCAGGCCCTGTTGCTCGGCCCAGCTGAGCAGGGCCGCCAGGCTGCAGCCGGCCTCCACCCGCACCAGACAGCGTGAGCCGGGTAAGCGGTCACAGGGTACCGCATCTTGCGGCGATCGGGACGGCTCACGTACTGATGTACGCTTCGCCGGCCCGCTCACCACAACCTGCGGCACCCTGTGACCGCTTACCATTTTGCCCCCTTGATCACTTATGTCGCCGCGAGCTGTTGGGGCAGCGGCCGTCCCCGGACTTTTTTCTTCCCTGGTCGTCTCTTCCCCGACCTCCGCAGTCAAGGGTTCAATCCGGGCCAGACGGCGGCCCAGCATGATCACCACCCCGGCATAGCCGCGGTCGGCCACCAGCAGGTTGCTGCCCCGGCCCAGAACCCGCCAGGGGCAGCCCCGCCGCTCCAGGATCACCAGCAGCGCCGCCAGTTCCGTAAGACTGGCGGGGCGGGCCATGACCGCCGCCGGCCCGCCCACCCGGAAGGTGGTCAGGGGGGCCAGGGGTTCATTCCGGTGCAACTCCCCGGACCAGTTTTCAGAGAACAGGGGACAGTCGGCCGCCCCTGCCAGGCAGTCGCCGGGACAGGTCCGAGGCAGGCCCCGGACTGTTTTGCCCGCGTTAGCATTCACTAGGCCGCCTGATCCTTATCCGCCAGGGCGGCCAGAATCCCCTCGCCCAGGCGCCAGATATTACCCGCCCCCAGGGTCAGAACCACATCGCCACGCTGGAGGCTGGGAATAACCTTGGCCGGATCCTCGGCCAGGCCGGGGACATACTCCACCGCTTTCTGGCCGTGGCGGCGTACCGACCGGGCCAAGGCATCACCGGCCACCTCCTCGATGGGCTCCTCGCCGGCGGCATAAACGTCGCCGAGCAGCAACAGATCGGTGTCGTGGAAGGCGGTGCAGAAATCCTGGAACAGCCCGGCGGTGCGGCTGTAACGGTGGGGCTGAAAGAGCACCACCAGCCGGCGCCGGGGCCAGGCATCCCGCAGACCGGCCAGGGTGGCCCGGATTTCCGTGGGGTGATGGCCGTAATCGTCGACCACCGTGATCCCGTCCACCTCGCCCTTGACCTGCAGGCGACGCTGCACCCCGCTGTAGTTGCTCAAGGCGCGGGCAATGGTCGGAAAGGGAATTTCCAGTTCCAGGCCCAGGGCGATCACCGCCAGGGCATTGTACACGTTGTGCCGACCCGGCACCGACAGGGTCACCTGCCCCAGCCGCCGGCCCCGTTGCCAGACCTCGAAACGGGAGATAAAGCCCCGGGTGGTAATATCCCGGGCCTGGACATCGGCCTGGCTGGTCATCCCGTAGGTGATGGTCCGTTTGCGCACCTGGGGCAGCAGGGCGGCGACATTGGGGTCATCCAGGCACAGGATGGCGGCCCCGTAAAATGGAATCCGGTTGATGAACTCGAGGAAGGCCGCCTTGACCGCCTCGATATCGGCATAATGATCGACGTGCTCGTGATCGATATTGGTAACGATCTCCAGTACCGGCGAGAGTTTCAAAAAGGAGCCGTCGGACTCGTCGGCCTCGGCCACCAGAAAATCCCCGTCACCCAGCTTGGCGTTGGAGCCGAAGCTGTTGACCTGGCCGCCGATGACCACCGTGGGATCAAGGCCGGCCTCGGCCAGCACGGTGCCGGCCATGGAGGTGGTGGAGGTCTTGCCGTGGCTGCCGGCCACGGCGATGCCGTTGATCTTGAGCCGCATCAGCTCGGCCAGCATCACCGCCCTGGGGATCACCGGGATCAGGGCCTCGTGGGCCGCCACCACCTCGGGGTTGTCCGGGCGGACCGCCGAAGAGATCACCACCACATCGGCCCCGTCGATCCAGCGGGCGTCATGACCAATATGGATCTGCCCGCCCAGTTCGGTAAGCCGCCGGGTGATCCGGCTCTCCCGCAGGTCCGAACCGCTGACCCGATAACCCAGGTTGAGCAGCAGCTCGGCGATCCCGCTCATGCCGATGCCGCCGATGCCGACAAAATGAATATGCTGATTTTTACGATACATCTTTCTCCTCACTCCTTTGTTTGCCGCCGATGTAACAGTACACCAGGGGTACTAACCTACAGGTATAACGGGCCGTAAGCGTTCAGCAGTGCCGCAGGTTCGGGCAAGCAGCCAGGCGCAGCGTACCCCCTGTACGTAAGCCTGGCTGATCGCTCGAAGATGCGGTGCGGCTGTTCGCTTACCCGCCGACCGCCAGGCCTTCGGCTATGATCCCGGCGGCTGCATCCGGCCGGGCCAGCTCCCGGGCCCCGGCCTCCATGGCTTTCCTGGCCGCCTCGTTTTGCAACAGCTGCCTGATCTGCCCGGCCAGCTCCCGGGCGGTCAGGGCATCTTCCGGCAACAGCCGGGCCGCCCCATGATCGACCATGATCCGGGCATTGAGCCGTTGATGGTCATCGGCGGCATAGGGGTAGGGAATCAGCAAAGCCGCCTTGCCGAACAGGGCCAGCTCCGCCAGGGTGGTGGCCCCGGCCCGGGAGACCACCAGATCGGCGGTCAGGTACTGCGCCGCCATATCGTCGATAAAGGCTTCGACCCTGGCGTTGATTCCGTTCCCCTGGTATTCCCCGGCGATCATTTCCCGATCATTTTGCCCGGTCTGATGCATGATTGCCAGCTCCATCCCCTCGGCGGCCAGCAGCTGCGCTGCCTGGGCCGCCAGCAGATTGACCCGGTGAGCCCCTTGACTGCCGCCCAGAACCAGAAGCTTCAGCTGGCGACTTTCCCCACCTTTTTCCCCACCTTCCCCGGCGTCCCGGGCCGCGGCCACCAGCTCCCGGCGCAGGGGGTTGCCCACCAGGCGGGTTTTGGTCGCCGGGAAATACCCTCCACTGTCGGGCAGGGAGAGAAAAACCCGGTCCACAAAACGGCTCAGCAGGCGATTGGTCAGACCCGGAACCGAATTCTGCTCGTGGATACAGGCCGGGCAGCCCAGCAGTCGGGCCGCCAGCAGCACCGGACCGGTGACATAACCGCCGACCCCCAGCACCAGGTGGGGCCGAAATTGCCGCAACAGCCTAAGGGCCTGCCAGAACCCCACCGGGATCCGGGCCAGGGAAATGATCCGGCCGGACCAGGAAATCCCTTTCAAACCGCTGCCGGTGAGCACCGCCTGACGGTAGGGCTTGGCCGCCAGGGCCCGGCGATCGATCTCCCGGCCGGTGCCGATGAAGAGCACCTCGCTGCCGGGATAAAGGGCCAGCAACTCGTCGGCCACGGCGATGCCGGGAAACAGGTGGCCGCCGGTGCCGCCGCCGGTTATCACCAGCCTCAAACCCATCAAATCCTCCTGCCCCGCCCATCTGATTGATCACGGGGGTAAAATGATAAGCGATCACAGGGTACCGCCGAAAGCGGCGATCGGGCCGGCTCATATACTGATACAGACATCGCCGTCACGCTGGCCACAATCTTCGGCACCCGATAATTGCCTGCGTTCATCCTCATGCGAACATGGCCTCCATGACCGGGCAGTGTCCCGGCAGAGCCCCGCCGCCCGCCCGGGTTGCCGGCAACTGCCCGACCGCCTGACGAAAGACCTCGCCCCGGTGGGCATAACTGGTAAACATATCAAAGCTGGCGCAGGCCGGGGAGAGCAGCACCGCATCCCCCGGGGACGCCAGTGAACTTGCGGCCCGCACCGCCGCCGCCAGATCGTCCGCCTCCAGGACCGGTACCTCCGGGGCCAGGGCCGCCTTCATCTTTTCCCTGGCCGAGCCGATGAGCACCACCGCCCTGACCTTTTCCCGGATCACCGGCAACAGCAGGCGATAATCCCCGCCCTTGTCCAGGCCGCCGGCAATCAACACCACCGGCCCGACCAGGCCTTTAAGGGCCGAATTCACCGCGCCGATGTTGGTGGCCTTGGAGTCATCGTAGTAACCAACCCCGTCCACCGTCGCCACCAGGGCCAGGCGGTGGGGCAGGGCCTTGAAGGCGGCCAGGCCCCGGGCCACCGCCGCCGGTCGGCATCCGGCCAGGCGGGCCGTCAGCACCGCCGCCAGGGCGTTCTGCCGGTTGGGTTCCAGGGCCAGTCCGGCGGCCAGTTCATATTCCTCGTCTTCCTCGCTCCCCGCAGCTGCCCGCACCCGGATCATGCCCGCCGCCGGCTCCGCCTCGGTGCCGGCGGCGGGTAAGCGATCACAGGGCACCGCCGAAAGCGGCGATGGGGCCGGCTCACGTACTGATGTACGCTTCGCCGTCCCGCTCGCCACAACCTGCGGCGCCCTGCGGGCGCTTACCATTTTGCCCCCGTGATCACGTACGGCGGCGGTCTCTTCCTGGCCGGAGGCATCAAGTGCTTGAGCCTGATACGGCCCGGCTACTCCCCCGCCGCCAAAACTGAAGAGGGCGGCGGTCGGCGGCGCGGTCGCCAGCAGGTGGCCGATTTCCGGATCGTCATGGTTGATCACCGCCCGCTGCCGCCTCCCCTGGTGGGCAAAAAGCCGCCATTTGGAGGCGGCGTAAGCCGCGTAATCGGGGTAGCGATCGAGATGGTCCGGGGAGATATTGAGCAGCACCCCAATCTCGGGACAGAAGGCCCCGGCGCTGTCCAGCTGGTAGCTGCTCACCTCCAGCACCACCCAGTCCGCCTCCTGGGGGCCGGCCAGGTATTCACACAAGGGCGTTCCCAGGTTGCCGCCGACAAAAACCCGGTTGCCCGCCGCCTGCAGAATATCCCCGATCATGGTGGTGACCGTGCTCTTGCCGTTGGTGCCGGTGACGGCAATCACCGGACTGCTCAGATACGCCGGCGCCAAGGCCAGTTCCCCGATGATCGGCACTCCGGCCCGGCGGGCCGCCGCCAGGGCGGGAAGATCCAGGGGCACGCCGGGGCTGAGCAGCACCACATCGACGCTGGTGAAAAGTTCCGGGGAATGCCCCCCCAGTTCACAATAAACCCCTTTTTCCTGGAGCCATTGCACCCCCCGCCGGACCGGCGCCTGCGCCAGTCCGCCTTCCGAGACCGAAACCCGGACCCCACGGGCCAGGAGAAAACGGGCCGCCGCCATTCCGGATTTTCCCAGACCCACCACCAGCACATGTTTATTGTCCAGTTTCATCGGCTCGGTCACTTACCTGAGTTTGAGGGTGGCGATGGCCATGAGCCCCAGGACAATGGAAATTATCCAGAACCGGACCACCACCTTGGGTTCCTGCCAGCCCTTCTTTTCAAAATGATGATGAAAAGGGGCCATCAGAAAAATCCTTTTGCCGCCGCTGAGCTTGTAAAATCCCACCTGGAGGATCACCGACAGGGCCTCCATGACGAAGATCCCTCCCACCATGGCCAGCAGGAACTCCTGTTTGGTGATGATCGCCACCATGCCCAGGGCGCCGCCGATGGCCAGGGAACCGGTATCTCCCATGAAAACCTGGGCCGGAAAGGTGTTGAACCACAAAAAGCCCAGGCAGGCCCCCACCAGCGCGCCGCTGAACACCGCCACCTCGCCGGCCCCCGGCACATGGGGAATCTGGAGATATGAGGCCAGCACCGCATGCCCGGCCAGGTAGGAAAACACCAGGTAGACGGTGCCGGTGATCACCACCGGCCCGGCCACCAGGCCATCCAGGCCGTCGGTGAGGTTGACCGCGTTGGAGGCCCCCACCACCACCAGCAGGGCGAACAGACAGTACCAGGCCCCCAGGTCCGGACGGAATTCCTTGAAAAAGGGAAAGCTCAAATGGCCGTCAAACCCCGGCAGCAGGAACAGGGCGGCCACCGCGGCCCCGGCCCCGACGCCCTGGAGCAGCAGTTTGCCCCTTCCTCCAAGTCCATCGCTGTTTTGTTTATGGATCTTGCGCCAGTCATCGTAAGCCCCGATGGCGCCGAACCACAGCAGCACCGCCAGGATCAGCCAGACGAACAGGTTGCCCAGGTCCACCCAGAGCACCGTGGTGACGGCCACCGCCACCAGGATCAGCAGCCCGCCCATGGTGGGCACCCCGCTTTTGGAATAATGACTCCGGGGGCCGTCCTCACGGATCACCTGACCGATCTGGCGCTGCTTGAGCCAGGCGATAAAGGGCGGCCCCAGCACCAGCACCATGAGAAACGCGGTCAACGCCGCCCCGATACAACGAAAGGTAATGTAGCGGAAGACGTTGAGCACGCTCAGGTACTCATGCAGAGGGTATAGCAGATGATAGAGCATTATCCCTGTTCCCGTCCCTGGCTCAGGCCATCGATGATGGTTTCCATCTTCATCCCACGGGAGGCCTTGAGCAAAACCAGGTCATCGGTTCCCAGTCGCCCTTGGGCTACCGCCTCCTGCAGCCAGCCGACGATTTCTTCCTTGTCGGCGCAGGCTCGCACCCGCTCGCCGGTCATCCCGGCCCGGCCGGCGGCCAGGGCGGTTTCGTCGGCAAAATCCCCCACCGTCAGGAGATAATCAAAATTCAGCTTGGCCACCTTTTCGCCGATAAAACGATGAGCCGCCGGCCCATGGCTGCCCAGCTCCAGCATGTCCCCCAAAATCGCCACCACCTTGCGGTGACGCCGCAGGTTATGCACCGTTTCCAGGGCGGCCAGCATGGACGAAGGGTTGGCGTTGTACGAGTCGTCGATCAGCTTGAGCCCGCACACCAGGGGTTGAATCCGCAGCCGCTTGGCAAAGGGCCGGTAGTCCTCCAGACCGGCGACGATCTCCCCGGGAGTCAATCCCGCCGCCAGGGCCAGGGCGGCGGCGGCCAGAGCGTTGTTAACATTATGGGTTCCCAGGGCGGCTATTTTTACCCGGCCCCGCCAGTCATCGCCCAAGGCCAGGGTGAAGCTCATGCCCTCCTCTCCCCGGCTGCGAATGTAGGTGGCCCGAACCATGGCCCCGGCCTTGCGCCCGAAAGTAACCCGGTGGCGGGGTATCTCCCGGGCCAGCCGCCAAACCCTCGGGTCGTCCCGGTTAACCACCAGGGTGGTCCCGGGACCCATGCCCTGGAACAGTTCCCCTTTGGCCCGGGCCACCCCGGCGACATCGGTCAGGCCGGCCAGATGGGCCTCCTGGACATTGGTGATGCAGGCGATATCCGGCTCGGCGATCTCGGCCATGCGGGCGATCTCACCGAAACGGTTCATCCCCATCTCCATCACCGCGAAATTGTGGTGGTCATCCACCGCCAGCAACGACATGGGCAGGCCAATGAGGTTGTTGAGATTGCCCCGGGTCTTCAGGACCCGATTACGCCCCAGCCGGCGTTCCAGGATGGCGGCGGTCATCTCCTTGACCGTGGTCTTGCCGGAACTGCCGGTGATCGCCAGAACTTTTAGCTCCCCCATCAAGCGCCGGCGGTAATGGGCCAGATCACCCAGGGCCCGCAGGGTGTCGGCAACCAGAATCACCGGCACCGGCACCGGTTCCGCCGGGGGTTTTTCCAGAACAAGACCCGCCGCCCCCCGGCGCAACACTTCCGTCACAAAATCGTGGCCGTCGAAATTATCTCCCCGCAGGGCAACAAAAAGGTCGCCGACCTCCAGGGTCCGGCTGTCCGTGGCAACCAGGCGAAAAACCGCCTCGTTGCGATCTCCCCACAAGTTACCGCCGGTGGCCGCCAGGACCTGCTCCAGAGACCAGACCGGTCGCTGGGCCAGGGCAAAACCGTAGCCGAACTCCGCCGGCCGGCTGGCGCCTGCCCGGTGCTGCCGATTGTTCAATGTTTGCCCATTCACCATGTTCTCCTGTAGCTAAGTAACCGTTCACCAAGGCCAACAACTTGTTGATTTAACGGGCCATGATCCAGGCAGCCGGGCTGCTGATCGCCGCGAGTTGCGGTACGGCTGCTTGGGTTACATAAAAGACACCAGTTTACCTTGCCGGAGCCAATATCGCCAGTTGTTCTATCACCTGCCCCCGATCATCGAACTCAAGGCGCTGATCGCCGATAATCTGGGTGGTTTCATGCCCCTTGCCGCAAACCAGGACGACATCCCCGGACCGGGCAAAATAAATGGTATCCCCGATCGCCCGGCGGCGGGAAACGATCAGGTCATAACCCCGGCAGGACCGGACAGTCGCCGGACGATCGCCGCTTACGCGGGACCCGGCGCCGGCAGCCGGCTTTTCAGGCCTGGGCCGGGCGGCCAGCAGGCTCTCCAGGCGCCCGCGCCGGGCGCCGGCCCTTTCCAGGCCGCGCCGGATATCGGCCATAATCGCCGCCGGATCCTCACTGCGGGGGTTATCCGAAGTCAGCACCACGATATCGGCCATCCTGGCGGCAATTTCACCCATCAGCGGCCGCTTGGCCCGGTCCCGGTCACCGCCGCAACCAAAAACCACAATCAGCCGCCCCGGCGTCAAACGGCCCACGGCCTTAAGGACATGGCCAAGGGCATCCGGGGTATGGGCGTAATCCACCAGCACCTCCACCCCCCGCCGGGAACTGAAGCGCTCCAGGCGGCCCGGCGGCGGCTCAGCGGCGGCCAAGCCGGCGCCGATGGTCTCGGGGCTCATCCCCAGGGCCAGGCCGACCCCGGCCACCCCCAGGAGATTGTCCAGGTTAAAGTCCCCCACCAGGGATGACCGCAGCTGCCACTGTCCTTCCTGTAAGCGATCACCGGGCACCACTGAAAGCGGCGATGGGGCCGGCTCACGTACTGAGGTACGCATCGCCGTCCCGCTCACCACAACCTGCGGCACCCTGTGGGCGCTTACCATTTTGTCCCCGTGATCATTTACACCTTCCCGGCTCTGCACCAGGGCTTCGATCCCGGCCAGGGTGATCCGGCGGTCCAGCAAACGCAGCTCCACACCCTCGGCCCCGCAGCGAAACAGCCGCAGTTGGCCGGCCCGGGGCAAAAGTTCCGAAACCAGCCGCCGGTTCCAGTAACCCTCCCCGTGCTCGTCACTATCCGCAGAATTCATGACCACTACTGCGGCGGCGCGGGGCTTGAGATGGTCGTCGAACAACCGCTTTTTGCCGGCGAAATAGCTGGCCATGTCGCCGTGGTAATCCAGATGTTCGTGACTGAGATTGGTAAAAAGGGCGACATCGAAGTCGATTCCCGCCACCCTCTGTTGCTCCAGGGCGTGGGAGGAGACCTCCATGATCACGTGACTGACCCCGGCGACGGCCATCTGGCGCAACAGCTTCTGCAGACTCTCCGGATCCGGAGTGGTGTGGGCAGCGGGCAGTACCCGGTCGCGGTAACGGTAATTGACCGTACCGACAACCCCCGGTTCACCACCGCTGTTGCGGATCAACTCTTCCAGCAGGTACGAGGCGGTGGTTTTACCGTTGGTTCCGGTAATCCCGATCATCACCATCTCCCGGGCCGGAAAGCCCTGCAGGGCCGCGCACAGCCGGCCAAAGGCCCACCGGGTGTCATCGGTGACCAGGTGCACGACCTTTTCCGCGACCCCGACCGGCAACCGGCACCCACGGTTGCAGAGCACCACCCGGCAACCTTGCTCCACGGCCGCAGCCACATAATCATGGCCGTCCACCCTGGTTCCCGGCAGGGCGACAAAGAGCGACTGCGGCCCGGCCCGGCGCGAATCGGCGGTAACTGCCGTCACCGCCGGGGCGTCGCGTTCCCGGCCGGCCGCCACCGTATAAGCCACCGCCGCGCTCTGGAACAGTTCCTGCAGCCCGTTCATGGCTGTTTCCCCACCGCGGCCATTTGGTCAGCCGGTACCCGCAGTTCG
>PWOG01000004.1 GCA_003557565.1 Desulfobulbaceae bacterium | reverse complement strand
GGATGATGAACCCGGCGTAACCCACCACGTGGTTGGTGTCGCCGCTGGCCTCTCCGGAATCACTGTAGCGAACCAGTTCGGCCTGGCCGGCCCCGGCGGCCAGGGCGGCGATGAGGGTGATTACCGTGGGGATAACCCCGCACATGCTGATCTGCTGCTCAACCACGGTCTGGTAAAGCCCTTCCGGGTCCAGGGCCAGAACCCGGTCGATGGCTTGTCGATCCTTGGCACTGGCGCTTTGGCGGCTTTCAAAATGGGTCATGTCGGTACTGGCCGCCAGCAGGACCGGCCGGTTAAAATCCCTGGCGTAATCTTGTATAGAGGCGGCCAGGGCCCGGCCGATCAGCTGACAATCGGCCAAGCTCAGCCGGGCAAGGCAGAGCGGCACGATTTTGAGTCGGGGCTGGCGGTACTGGAGAAACGGCACCAGCACCTCCAGGGAATGCTCCGCCTGATGGGCTCGCTCATCGACCTTGATCTCGGGGCAATGCCGCCTGATGATCCCCGCCAGTTCTTTGTTGATCGGCACCTCTCCCATGGGCATCCGCCAGCCGCCCTCGGCCATCAGAGCCGCCGGTGCCCCTACCCCATGGTGGTTTGGTCCCAGCACAATGACATCCTCGGGCACCGCCACCCGGGAAACGGTCTCCCCGGCCACCCCGCCGGAATAAACATAACCGGCATGGGGCATCACCACGGCCTGAGCCGGTTTTGTGTCAACCCCATCGGGGCCGCCGGGGACCAGCCGGTCCAGCATTTTTCTTAACTCCCCGGCCTCTCCGGGATAAAACTGGTGCGCCACCGCCGGAGTTCTGAGCATAACCTCCTCCCGCCAGCAAAGCCTGCTCCACGGCGCCCTGAATTCATGGCCGCGCCGACAGAATAACCATGCTGTTTATTTAACTTTTTCTTCTGCTGGCAACTTCGCCTTGATCCTTTCGCCGGAAAAAACATATACTGAAACTATCAAATCATGGAAAACCCTTGTCAAGGGTTTTTTGAGGGTGCGGGATGCCAGGATTATACGAGCAAAAGGAGAGGCGACATGACGACACCGAGAACTGTGGATTATCAAACATCAGGGTTGGAAGGCGAAGGCAGCAATCAAAAGAATTTCGCCGCAGTTTCAGCCTTGATTCTTGGCCTGGTCAGCTTGATTGCCCTGATCTTTTTTCGGCCGCTTGCATTTGTTCCGGCGATTGCCGGGATTGTGGTCGGGTTGTTTGCCCTGAGGTCCCCGGTTCAGCGATGGATAGCGGTGATCGGCATTATTTTGTGCATTTTGACCCTGTTGGGAGTGCTTGGTGTGGTGAAAATTCTGCTGGGTAATTAAAGATATTTTGACAAATCGCGGAGAAAACTCATGCCTCTTTTTTTGAACAGGCCGTGGCTGAGCAGGGCACCACAAGAGCGGCGGAAGGGGCGGCCGCTTTTCCTCGATGATGGGTGCCAGTGCACATGTTAGTGATCACGGTGGCAAAATGGTAAACGGTCACAGAGTGCCGCAATCGACCACCGGCGCCGCCGGCCCGTTGCCGGCGCTTGCCGGGGTGCTCTTCGATATGGACGGGGTGGTCACCGATACCGCCACTGCCCATATTGCCGCCTGGCAGCGCCTGTTTACCGAATTCCTGCAGGGGCGCGCCTCCGGCGGCGGTGAAACCCTGTCTCCCTTCGATCCCGATCGCGATTATCGCCGCTATATCGACGGCAAGCCACGCTACGAAGGAGTCGGGAGCTTTCTTGATTCCCGAGGCATTGAGCTGCCATACGGCGACGAGAGTGATCCCCCGGAGCGGGAGACCATCTGCGGCCTGGGCAATCGCAAGAACGATTACTTCAACGCCTGGCTGAAGGAGAACCGGGTCGAGGTTTATCCCGGAACCCGGCGGCTGATTATGGAGCTGCGACAGGGCGGCCTCAAGGTGGCGGTTTTTTCCGCCAGCCGCAACGCCGCAGCGGTACTGGACAACGCGCAAGCGGCTGAATTGTTCGACGTCAGCGTTGACGGCAGTGACCTGGCCGAGCTTGGTCTGCCCGGCAAGCCGGAGCCGGCGATGTTGCTGGAAGCCGCGTCCCGCCTGAATGTGGAACCGGAACAGGCCGCTGTCCTGGAAGATGCCATCGCCGGAGTCGAAGCCGGCAAGCGGGGCGGCTTCGGCCTGGTGATCGGCGTTGACCGCGACAACCACGGCAACGAGCTGAAAAAAGCGGGTGCCCGGCTCGTGGTCCGGGATGTCGCCGAACTGGTCCTGAATTCGGACCAGACCCTGAAGGTTAAAACCCTGGCAAATCTGCCCGCCGTCGAGGAAGGGAGAAAAGAGCTTCGGCAGCGTTTGGCCACCGGCACCCCGGTGGTCTTTCTCGATTACGACGGCACCCTTACCCCCATAGTCGAGGATCATACCCGGGCCCTGCTCGGGGCTGACATGCGCCGTGCCGTTACCGAGCTGGCCCGGCACTGCAAGGTCGCCATCGTCAGCGGGCGCGATCTTAAGAAGCTGCAGGAACTGGTGGGTATTGAGTCGGTTTTTTATGCCGGCAGTCACGGTTTTGAAATCGCCGGCCCCCAGGGGTGGAGCAAAAGCCTGGAAAAGGGCGCCGATTTTTTGCCCGAGCTCGACCGGGTGGAAGAGCGCTTGCGCGACGGGCTGTCCGGAATCGAGGGCCACGCCGTGGAGCGTAAACGTTTTTCGATCGCGGTGCATTACCGCCGGGTGGACGAAAAGGATGTACCGCAGATTGAAGATGTGGTGGAGCGGGTGCTGGCCGATCATCAGGGCCTGCACCGGGGCCTGGGCAAGAAGGTGTTCGAGATCCAGCCCGGCATCGCCTGGAACAAGGGCCGGGCGGTACTCTGGCTGCTGGAGCAGCTGGGTCTTGACGGTCCCGGGGTGGTGCCGTTTTATGTCGGCGACGATATCACCGATGAGTATGCCTTCCGGGCCCTTGCCGGTCGCGGGCTGGGGATTGCCGTGCGCGATCACGAGTCCCGTCCCACCGCCGCCGACTATGCCCTGGCCGACCCCGGGGAGGTCAAAAGTTTCCTGGAGCTTCTGGTCACCCTGGCGGCGGCAAAGGAAAAGACGCCACCGGACCGTGGCTGAAAAACGTAACCGAACAGCCGCACCACACCTTCGGGCGACCAGCCCGGCTTGAGTACCCTATGTACGCCGCGCCGGGCTGCTTACCAGAATCTGCGGCACGGCTGTTCGGTTACGTCCCGTTAAATTTACAGGTTGCTGGCCCTGGTGAGCGGTTACGAAAAACCAGGTGGCAAGGTAACTGTCCGGCCCGGTACCCCGGATAATTACGAGGCGTTTCCCCAAGAGGCATTTATGGACTCCTGGCATTTCGTTTACGATGACTACAACCCTGAACAAGAAGGGGTGCGCGAGGCCTTGTGCACCCTGGGCAACGGCTGTTTCGCCACCCGGGGGGGCGCTCCCGACAGCCCGGCCGACGAGGTGCATTATCCGGGAACTTACCTGGCCGGCGGGTACAACCGCCTGCAGACCAGGATTGCCGGCAGGGACGTGGAGAACGAGGATCTGGTCAACATGCCGAACTGGCTGCCCCTGACCTTCAGCATCGACGACGGCCCATGGTTTCGCCTCGACGAGGTGGAAATTCTTGCCTATCGCCAGGTGCTGGATCTTAAAACGGGCCTGCTTAACCGCGAGCTGCGCTTCCGTGATGCCGGCGGCCGCACCACGAGCTGGCGGGAGCGCCGCCTGGTCAGCATGGCTAATCCCCACCTGGCCGGGCTCTGTGTCGAACTCCGGGCCGAGAACTGGACGGGACGCCTGACGGTCCGCAGTGCTCTGGATGGCGGGGTCACCAACAGCGGAGTGCGGCGTTACCGCGAGCTGGCCAATCGGCATCTCGAGATCATGCAGCGGGATCATCCGGCCCCGGACACCATGTTCCTCCGGGTCCGGACCAACCAGTCCCTGATCCAGGTGGCCCAGGCCGCCCGCACCCGCATGTATCGGAACAAAACCGAGCTCGAGGCTGAATGCAGCAACCACGTCGATGACCATCAGGTGGGCCAGGAAATGATCATCAATCTGGCCCGGGGGGAGGGGGTGGTGGTCGAGAAGATCATGGCCATGTACACCTCCCTTGATCGAGCGATCTCCGAGCCCGGCCTGGCGGCCCGCAAAGCCCTTGCCGATGCCGGCCGTTTCGACGATCTCCTGGCGGATCACGCCCTGGCCTGGAAGCACCTCTGGGAAAACGGCGGCATCGATCTGGAAGAGCAGACGGACCAGGGCACCGAGTTGAAACTCCGGGTCCATATCTTTCATCTGTTGCAGACGGTGTCTTTTCACACCGCCGACCGCGACGTCGGGGTTCCCGCCCGGGGTTGGCATGGTGAGGCCTATCGCGGCCACATCTTCTGGGATGAACTCTTTATTTTCCCTTTCCTGACCCTGCGGATGCCGGTGTTGACCCGGGCCCTGCTGCGATACCGCCACCGGCGCCTGCCGGAAGCGCGGCGGGCGGCCCGGGAAGCGGGCTATGCGGGGGCCATGTATCCATGGCAAAGCGGCAGCACCGGCCGGGAGGAAACTCAAGACCTGCATCTAAACCCCCGTTCGGGCCGCTGGCTGCCGGACAATACCCAGCTTCAACGCCATATCAACGCGGCCATTGCCTATAACATCTGGGGCTATTACCAGGCCACCGAGGACCACGAGTTCCTTTATTACTACGGGGCCGAAATGCTGTTGGAGATCGCCCGGTTATGGGTCAGCCTTACCACCTACAACGCCGCCATTGACCGCTATGAAATCCATGGGGTCATGGGGCCCGATGAGTATCATACCGCCTATCCCGGCAACAATTCCCGGCAGGAGATGGGACTGGACAACAACGCCTATACCAATGTCATGGCGGCCTGGGTGCTGAGCCGGGCCCTGGACGTGCTGGACATGCTGCCCAAATTTCATGGCCGGATGCTTTGTGAGCGCATTGGCCTGCGGCTAGAGGAAACCGAACTGTGGCAGGAGGTGAGCTGCAAACTGCGGGTGCCGTTCCATGGCGATGGCATCATCAGTCAGTTCGAGGGCTACGGCGATCTCGAGGAGTTCGACTGGCAGGGTTATAAGAGCAAATACGGCGACATCCAGCGCCTGGACCGCATCCTGGAGGCCGAGGACGACACCCCGAACCGTTACAAGGTTTCCAAGCAGGCCGATGTTCTGATGCTGTTCTATCTTTTCTCCGCCGAGGAGTTGACCCTTTTGTTTGAACAGTTGGGCTATCCCTTTTATCCCGATACCATTCCCCGCAACGTCGATTACTACCTCGCCCGCACCTCCCACGGCTCGACCCTGAGCCAGGTAGCCAATTCCTGGGTGCTGGCCCGTTCCGACCGCTCCGGCTCCTGGCATCTCTTTCAGCGCGCCCTGGACAGCGACATTGCCGATATCCAGGGCGGCACCACCTCGGAAGGCATCCACCTGGGGGCGATGGCCGGTACCATCGATCTGATCCAGCGGTGCTATCTCGGTATCGAGATGCGGGCCAATGTGCTTCATTTCGATCCCGCGCTGCCCGCCGATCTCGGCCGCTTAAGGACACAGTTGCGGTATCGGCGGCAGATGCTGGCCCTGGAGGTCAACCACGACACCCTCCGGATCTCCAGGTGCTCGTTTACCGCCAACCTGGTTACCGTGGCCTACCGGGGCCGTTTCCGCCAGATCGCCCCCGGCGATACCTGCGAGTTCCGCCTGATCAAGCCCCACGAGCGCGATCGCGACGAGAACCGGGCCGCACGTGCCGCCAACCTGCGAAAATGAGTAAAAAACAACCGACCAGCCCCGGGGGTACGCTCTCCATTGGCGATGCGGTGGTCATTGTCATCGGTATAGTGGTTGGCGCCGGCATTTTTAAAACTCCTTCCATTGTCGCTGCCAGTGCCGGTAACGAGGGCATATTTCTGCTGGTCTGGGTCGCCGGCGGTCTGGTCTCACTGGTTGGGGCGCTCTGTTATGCCGAGTTGGCTTCCAGTTATCCCCACGCCGGGGGAGAATATCACTTTCTCACCCGGGCCTTCGGCCCGGGACCGGGCTTTCTTTTTGCCTGGGCGCGCATGACCGTGATCCAGACCGGGTCCATCGCCATGCTCGCCTTTATCATCGGTGATTATCTTTCCGAAGTGAGGAACCTGGGCGCTTATTCGTCCTCGCTGTACGCGGCGGCGGTGGTCGTTATCCTGACCGTGGCCAACATTGCCGGCATCAGGCAGGGCAACGGTCTGCAAAGGCTTTTCACCGCCACCATCATCATTGGGCTGCTGTTTGTCATCGCCAGCGGCTTTACCGTGGATCCGGCAACGGCCGGCAATGCTCAAGGCGTTATGCCGGAGGGTTCGGCCCTGGGCATGGCGATGATCTTTGTGTTGCTGACCTACGGCGGCTGGAGCGAGGCGGCGTACCTGTCGTCGGAGGTTGGCAATCCGGGTCGCAACATGGTGCGGGTGATGCTGTACAGTGTTGCCGCCATAACTCTGCTTTACCTGGGCACCAACCTGGTTATGCTCAAAGTTCTGGGGCTTGCAGGCATGGCCGAATCGGAGGTGGTCGCCGCCGATCTTATGCGGTTGGTTCTGGGGGATCACGGCGCCCTGTTCATCAGTATTCTCATCGCCCTGACGGCGCTGAGTACCATGAACGGCTCGATCATCACCGGGGCCCGCACCAATTATGCCCTGGGCCGTGATTTGTCCCGCCTTTCCTTCCTGGGCCAATGGCAGGACAAAAGAGGGACTCCGGTCAACGCGCTGCTGTTCCAGGGCGGCATTGCCCTCCTGTTGATTCTGCTGGGTACCGGCTCCCCCAGCGGTTTCGTGATGATGGTCGAGTACACGGCCCCGGTGTTCTGGCTCTTTTTCCTCCTGGCCGGAATTTCGCTTTTCATTCTCCGGCGTAAGGATCCGGGCCGGCACCGGCCCTTTCGGGTGCCGGCATATCCGCTGACCCCGCTTTTTTTCTGCGCCGTCTCTTTTTATATGCTTATTGCCAGTATTCTTTATACCGGAACCGGAGCCCTGGTCGGCCTGGCCGTGCTGGCCGCCGGTCTGCCGCTGCTTTTACGGGTAACAACCAACAATCAGGAGAAAAGAAGATGAGCAGGCAAAAATCATTGTTGAAGATTAATGGCAGCTGCCTGGCGGTGATCACGGCTTTGTGGCTGCTGGCCGGCAGTGGTATGGCGTCCGATGTGCCTTATGTTCCCACTCCCCAGGAAACCGTGGTCGAAATGCTGACCATGGCCGGGGTGGGAAAGGGGGATGTGGTTTACGACCTGGGCAGCGGTGACGGCCGCTTCGTCATCACTGCGGCGGAAATGGGCGCACGGGGCGTGGGCATCGAGATTGACCGCCAGCGGGTTCGGGAAAGCAAAGCCAACGCCGAGGCCGCCGGCGTAGCCGACAGGGTGCGTTTTATCGAGCAGGATCTGTTTGAGGCCGACTTCAAAGACGCCACCGTGGTCACCATGTTTCTCCTTCCCGAGGTCAACCTAAGGTTGCGGCCCAAACTGCTGGCGGAACTCAAACCCGGCACCCGGGTGGTATCCAATTCCTTCAGCATGGGAAACTGGGAGCCCGACCAGCAGAGGAGAAACGGCCGGACCATCTATCTCTGGATAATTCCGGTAAACATGGCCGGCACCTGGGTGTGGTCCGGGGGCGACGGTGACCGTTACGCCATGGAAGTTGACCAGGATTTTCAGAAGATAAGCGGCAGCGTCAGCCGCCAAGGGCAAACCATAATGAAGATCATCGACGGTAAAGTGAAAGGAGACCGGTTCACGTTTACCGCTGAGCACCAATTCGATGATGACGGCGAGACGGTGGTCTATCGGGGACGCATTGACAATGACCGGATTAGCGGTAGCAAGGAGACCCCCGAAGGCGGTTTATCCTGGAAAGCCACCCGGGTCCAGGGACAGAAAATCCAATAATATGACCATGTTTCCCTGGATCACGACTCCAGGGCAAGCCGGAAAAGATCCATGTTGGAGACTATGGCCATGGGCGTGTCGTCCTCGCCGGCGATCACCAGGTGCCTCATTCCGGCCTTGTTCATGATGCTCAATGCCGTCTGCACGTTCAGTCCGGAATCCATCTGCACGCAGGGGAATTTTGCCGCCTGGCCGGTAATCAGTTGGCAGGAGGTCATGATTTCCAGGACCATGGTTCCGGCAAGATCATTATTTGTTTCCATCCTGGACTGAAGATCCGTATCCGTTATCACCCCGCTCACTTCGCCGCCGGACTTAACCAGCAGGGCGGTCAAGCCGTGGTCCACCATGAGCTGCATGGCCTGGAGCAGGGTATCTTCGGTGGTAACGCTGGGAGCATCCCGGTTTACGGCCCTGCTGACTTCATCGTTGAATCCCATGGTGTTGCCTCATTTGGTTAAAATATTACCGGCTGTGCCGTTTTTTTTTGGTCATTGTCTGCCAATGACTCCGGTTACGAGTTATCTCAGGGTCTTAATATAGGCAGTCAGGTCTTTCATCTTTGGTGAATCAACGTCAATGGCCTGGCCATTGCCGAATATCGCGATACAGTAGTTTACCGCATCCTCCAGGCTGGCTTCGGTCTCCCCCAGGATGTTGAACCCGGTTTTTTCCCCGACCTTTTTCAGGCCCTGGCCGTTATGGTGGCATGAGCTGCAAGACGTTGATATGCCGGCAAAGTCTGGGTCATTGAAAATTGCCTCGCCTCTTTCGGCCGCCAACTGCCCGGCGGCCCAGGCCGTCGAAAAACTCAGGCCCAGTACCATCAGGGCCGGCAACAACAGTTTTAATATCTTCATTTTTCCGTCTCTCCCGTCCTTGTATTGAATAAACGGCATCTGGCGGGTTTTTGCCCGCAAGCTCACCACGGTGGATTATCCGGTTACGAGGGCAACTCACTGTTTAAGCATCTTTTATAAAAAACCTGATTGTCAAGCAGATTTCTGATAACCTGATTTGGAAACCATCCCGGAAAAATTCGGCAAGCCGGCTGGTGATCAATGGCGGGACCAAGCTCAGGAATAGTCCCATAAGCGATCACGAGTGCCGGGAAGGAGCGTTTGATGACTCAAGGACAGGAACAGATTGAGAAGCTGCAGAAGCTGGCCGCCATGGTCCGCTATTACATTCTGGCCGCCACCACCCGGGCTGGTTCGGGGCACCCGAGCTCATCGCTTTCCGCCACCGACCTGATGACCGGGCTGTTTTTTGGCGGCGGCTTCCGCTACGACCCCGACCGGCCCGATTATCCCAACAACGACCGGTTGATCTTTTCCAAAGGGCATGCCTCGCCCCTGTTTTATGCCCTCTGGCTGGCGGCGGGCCGGCTCTCCGAGGAGGAGATGCTTACTTACCGGCAGTTCGGCAGCCCCCTGGAAGGCCATCCCACGGCGTCCTTTCCTTATGCCGAGGCGGCCACCGGCTCCCTCGGCCAGGGGCTGTCAATCGGCCTGGGTATGGCCCTTAATGCCAGATACCTGGATAAACTGCCCTGCTGTACTTATGTCCTGCTCGGCGACAGCGAGATGGCCGAGGGCTCTCAGTGGGAGGCGATCCAACTGGCCGCCCGTTACGAGCTGGACAATCTTATCGGGATAATCGACGTCAATCGGCTGGGTCAGCGGGGCGAGACCATGTATGGTCACGATCTGCAGGCTTATAAGCTCAGGCTGGAAGCCTTTGGCTGGCGGACCATGGTGATCGACGGTCATTCTTATCCGGACATCCTGACGGCTTACGAGCAGGCCCGGCAGGCAGCGGGCCGGCCGGTGATGATCATCGCCCGGACGCTAAAGGGCAAAGGTGTGGCCGTTATGGAAAACCGGGACGGCTGGCACGGCAAGACTCTCTCCCCGGATGATTACCAACAGGCCCTCCAGCAACTGGGCCGGGTTGACTGTTCGGTGCGGGGGGAGATCAAAACTCCGGAGAGAATCGAGCCGGAGCCTGGTTCGGCGGCGGAGATCGCCCCCCTTGACTATCCTGCCGATCAACCGGTGGCCACCCGCAAGGCATTCGGCAACGCTCTCAAGCGGCTGGGCCCTGGCTTTCCCGGGCTGGTCAGCCTGGATGCGGAAGTAAGCAATTCCACCGCCGCGGAGGTTTTCAAGGAGGCCTTTCCGGAACGTTTTTTTGAGATGTATGTAGCCGAGCAGAACATGGTGGGAGCGGCCCAGGGTCTGGCCCTGCGCGGCAAGCTGCCCTTTGTTTCCACCTTTGCCGCCTTTTTGACCCGGGCTTATGACCAGATCAGAATGGGACAGTATTCAGAGGCCAACCTCAAGCTGGTGGGTTCCCACGCCGGGGTTTCCATCGGCGAGGACGGTCCATCCCAGATGGGATTGGAAGATCTCGCCATGTTCCGGGCCATTGTCGACTCGGTGGTGCTCTACCCGGCCGACGCCACGGCGATGGAGCGATTGGTCGAAGCGGCGGCCCGTCATCGGGGACTTGTCTACCTGCGGGCCACCCGTGCCGCCACTCCCATTCTTTATGGTCCCCAAGAGCATTTTTCCATCGGCGGCAGCAAGGTGCTCAGAAGCAGCGACAGGGACATGCTGACGGTGGCGACTGCCGGCATTACCTTGTTTGAAGCCCTGGCCGCCCATGAAGAGCTGAAACAGGAGGGGATCAACCTTCGGGTGCTGGATATGTACAGCATCAAACCCCTGGACAGAGAGATCCTGCTAAAAGCGGCCGGTGAAACCCGGGCCATCATTACGGTGGAGGACCATTATGCCGAAGGCGGGCTGGGGGAAGCGGTGCAGAGCGCCCTGGCCACGGTTGCAGTGCCGGTTTATAAACTGGCGGTGGGTAAGAAACCAAAGAGTGGTAAACCGGATGAACTGCTCGACTATGAAGAAATCTCCCGGGGAGCTATTGCCCACCGGGCGCGGGCCATTGCCGGAAGTTGATGGTGCGTGAGATTTTGACTTGAGATTACCCATTCAGGTCGGTGTCAAAGACATCCATTGTCGGCACAAGGCGACCGTGGGCGGAAAATCCTCGATGGCGAACGCACTGCGCTCAATCAGGCAGGCCGAAAACGGTGCGGTTGCTTCGCTTATTCCCATGTGCCGAAGAAAATCGCCGCGTCTTACCTTGACCGCAGCGGCATGGGGGACCATTGGCGGCCGGGCGACTTCAAAATGGCGCACGGTGCCGTTTCGGTGGGCGAAGAAACCCTTGGTTGGCGCCAGAAACCAGGCGCAATCGGCGGCGAGCTTATCGGTGTTGTGGGCCGAAATTTCAAGCTCCGGCGATCGAAGCTCCCACAGGTGGTACCGGTCGTCGCCGGTGGTGGCGGTATGCAGTTTAATCTGTTGCTTTTGGGCAGGCATGCCGAAAAGCACCCGGCACGTGCGGGCCAGCCAGCCGCTGTCCAAATCCATTCGGAAAAAGTAAACCCCCCGCTGTCCCGAGCATTTCACGTAGGTCCGATAATTGATCTGGTGAAAAGAAAACCTGGGCCCCAGCTGGCCTAATGGGGCAAACTGCTGTTGCTCGAAGGCAAGCAGGCTGAGCCAGGCTGCGCCGTCATGGATGTCCAGTTCCAGTGGCGGCGGGATCATGGAGGCAACCTGAGCGGGCGGCAGGGGATAATTGAGCACCAGCATGTGCGCCAGGGTGGTTTTAAAAGCCATGGGCCGTCACCTTCATGTTTTTTTCCGAGGCATCGAAAATGGCTTTGGTCCCGACCAGGGACAAAGGCCAGGTTTTTCCTTAAATGGTGTTAAGGTAGGCCAGCAGATCTTCCACCTGTTCGTCGGTGAGCCAGGCGAAAGAGGGCATGGCATCATAGGGCTGGCGCAGCACCCGGACGACATTTTCCGGAGTGGCCGGCCGGCCGCTTACCGGCAATTCTTCCCGCTGAAGAATCTCTTTGTGGCCGTGGCCGGCCGCGAGCTCCCGGCTTTCAGGGTCGTGACAGACAAGGCAGTGTTGCCGGTACAACTGCCTGCCGCGCTCGACAGTCTCCGCATCCGAAGAAGATTGCTGCAACCGCTCCCCGTCACAGCCGTGGCTGCCGTTGTACAAAAGCTGCTTCTCTATTTTCAGGAACTTCCGATTGATTGTCAAATCAAATCAGGACGAAAAAGCAGCACGGTTGTTGACGGCCTCTTGTTATGAAGCTCTGAAAAGATCAGGCCAATTTTTTCAGAATACGTTAAACAGGGTTTTTAACTGAAACCTTTGAACCGGGAACTTAAATACTTGGTTTTGCAACGTGGAAGATAGAAGATTTGACGTGATCATTATCGGTGCGGGGGCCGCCGGTCTGATGTGTGCAGCCCGGGCCGGGCAGCGCGGGCGCACGGTTCTGTTGATCGACCATGCCGGCGAACCGGCGGGTAAGGTCGGGGTTTCCGGTGGCGGGCGCTGCAACTTCACCAACCGTTTTCTGGGGCCGGAGAACTACCTTTCCCAAAACCCGCATTTCGTCCGTTCCGCTCTGGCCCGTTTCAGCGCCGCCGATTTCATTGCCCTGGTCGAACGCTACGGTATCAACTACCACGAGCGGGAGCAGGGGCGTCTGTTTTGCAACGAATCTTCCCGGGAAATTATCGAGATGCTGCGGGCCGAGTGCGCGGCCGGCAGGGTGCAGTGGGCGCTGCCGCGGAAGGTGGAAGCGGTGCGGCGAGGTGACTTCGGAGCGGAGCGGTTCGAAGTTAAAACCTCCCGGGAGCGGTGGCGCTGTCAGAGCCTGGTGGTTGCCACCGGCGGCCTGGCCATGCCCGCCATCGGGGCCACGCCCTTTGGCTACCGGCTGGCCGAGCAGTTTGAACTGCCTTTGGTGGAGCCCCGTCCCGGCTTGGTCCCCCTGGCCTTGCCCCCCGACACCCTGAAGCGTTTGCAGCCCCTGGCCGGTGCTTCCCTGGAGGTGGAGGCCAGCTGCGCCGGTGGCTGTTTTCGGGAGGCGATGCTGATTACCCACCGGGGGTTATCCGGCCCGGTGGTGCTCCAGGTCTCCAGTTACTGGCAGCGGCAGGCTTATCGCCCCGGCAAGCCGGCCCCGCTGAGCATCAATCTGCTGCCTGATGGCGACATTGTCGACTGGCTGCTTTCCCTGGCCCACGAACGGGCGCAGCTGCCCAATATTTTGGCCCGGCGCCTGCCGCGCCGGTTTGCCCACGCCTGGTGCCAGCTCCATGGCTGGACCAGAGCCATGCATCGCTTTTCCCCCGCCGAGTTGCAGACGATTGCCGCTACTCTGGCGGACTGGCGGATCATGCCGTCGGGTACCCAGGGATATGCCAAGGCGGAAGTAACTCTGGGCGGGGTCGATACCCGTGCCCTGTCATCCAAGACCATGGAAGCCAGAACCTGTCCGGGCCTGTTTTTCATCGGTGAGGTAATGGATGTAACCGGCCAGCTTGGCGGCTACAATCTCCAGTGGGCCTGGTCTTCCGGCCATGCCGCGGGCCGGTTCGTTTGAGCTGCCGCCAGCAAACCATATAAGTGCCCGGGGAAGGTGGGCCGGTCAAGGTTTGGCGGCATTGAAGCCGGATCAGCCGGGTTTGCGCAGCCGGTGTTTCAGGCGTAGTTTAAAGAGCAGGCGGTTGAGGTAGGTCCGGGGAGTGGTGGCCACCGGAGAGTTGCCGCTCCGGGCCTTTTCGGGGTCGGCCAGCAGGTCGGCCAGGTGGATGGTCGACATGCCGGCTCTTTTGAGAAAACCGGCGCAACCGGCGCAGTAGGTCAATACCGGCCGGCCTTCCGCCTGTTTTTGTCGTTGGGCTCCCCAGTTGGCGGCCAGGTCGGGGCGCACCAGGCCCACCGCCCCGCCTTCACCGCAGCAGAGAGTGCGGTCTTTCGTTGAACGCATCTCCTTTATTTCCAGGCCGTGTTTGGCGGCCAGGCGGCGCACCGCCTGCTGCAGCTCAGGCTGGTGGCGCATGGGGCAGGGATCATGGATGGTGACCCTGGAGTTGGCGGAGGCTTCCGGACCCGGCCCGTCGTTTGCTGCCAGCAGTTCCCAGGCGCTTTTAACCCGCAGCTCGCCGCCGTACTGCAGGAAAACCTTGTAGCAGTTGGGACAGGCCACCAGGACCCGGCGGATTCCCCGTTGCCACAGGTGCTGCTGCAAGGCCTGGAAACGATCGGAAAAGTACTGCTGGCGACCCAGGTCGTGGGAGGGCTTATGGCAGCAGTTGAGTATCATCCCCAGGGAGGGGACCAGCTCCTGCAGTCGGCGAAAAAGGTGCCAGGTGCTGCCGGGACGGGTGCCCGGCAGGCTGCAGCCGGGGAAAAACACGGTGTCGCAGCCGCTGGGCAGGGCCTCGGCGGCGAACAGAGCGGAGGCGCCCAGGCGTTCATAGGTCAGAATGGGCCGGTAGGGGCGAAGATCAAAATCGGCCCGGTCGGCGGCCAGGCGGCGGAGATGGAGAAAAAAACCACCCGGCTCCAGTTTTTCCGGGCACACCGCCGTGCAGAGGTGGCAAAGGCTGCAGGCAAAGGGATCGGCCGTGGTTTGGCCGGCTCTCCAGGCGGCGGCGATCTCGCCGGGGGTGCCGTGCTCCTTTAAAAAGGCGCAGCGGGTGGCGCAGACCCCGCAGCGGGTGCAGTTGTCGGCCAGTAAGCGGCTACTGGGTATTCCTTGGCCGCTGCCATCAGGGGGGGACTCGTGATTGCTTGGGGCGGCAAGGTTGGCAGCCGCTGTGATCGGTACTTGGGAAGATGATGTCATGGGGGTTGGTGTCGTCGCTTGGTCCTGCCTGTTATTCGCCTTCCGGTCTTTTTGTTCCGGCGATTTACGATACCAGGTCAGCAGCCGGCCCGCAATCAGCGGCAGCAGGCCGAGCAGGGCGAAGGCCAGCAACAGCCGGGGAGAAAAGATTTCTCCGGTGGAGCTCAGGCGACCCAGCTCGCTGCCGGCATTGACGTAAACGAAGGTGCCCGGCAGCATACCAAGCTGTGAAACCCAGTAAAAAGTGCGCAGGGGTATGGCGGTGAGGCCCATTACCAGGTTGATCACAAAAAAGGGCACCACCGGAATCAGGCGCAGGGAGAACAGATAAAAGGCACCCTCGCGGGATATTCCCTTGTCCACGGTGGCCAGGGCATCGGGGAAACGGCCCTGGACCAGGTCGCGGAAAAGATAGCGGCACAGGGCGCAGGCAGTGGTGGCGGCGATGGTGCTGGCAAAAGAGACCACCACGGTACCCACCAGTACGCCGAATACCGCCCCGGCCAGCAGGCCCAGCAGGGCGCCCCCCGGCAGGTTGAGCGCCACCACCAGCAGGTAGATCCCGGCGAAAGCGGCGATGGCCATCAATGGCCGCTGCCCGTAGAATTGCTCGGCCTGCTCCTGGTAGCCCCGGATCTGCTCCAGGGTAAGGTGGTGATGCAGGTCGAACCAGAAAAAAGCCCCGGCCAGCAAGGCAACTGCCAGGGCCAGGGCGCTTTTTTGGCGATTTATCGAGGCCATTTAATCAGGACTTGGGCGCTTTTTCGTGGGGCCACTGGCGCAGACCGTCTTCCAGGATGTACATCCGCTTTTCATCGATCCCCTTTGATTCATAATAGTCGACGGTGCGCTTGGCTCCGCCCCCGCCGCCGGGGCAGATGATAATGATGTCTTCCTCGCCGGCCCGCATTGCCTCCAGGCCTTTGTTCAGCCGTGCCCGTTGCTCGGCGGTCTTGGTGGGGTAGGCGTTGGTTTCAATGGAGCCTGGAATATGGCCCTCGGCGAACTTGTCGGCCGGGCAGATATCGAGCAGCACCATGGCGTCGCCGGCCTGCAGACGCTCATTAAGCTCGTCGGCGCTGATGTATTGGTAACCGTCTCCGAAAAGGGAGAAAAAAGCCTGGGCGGAAACAAGCCCCAGGACCAGCACCAACGCCCCAACCATCATTACATACTTGAACATCGACCATCCTCCTTGGCACAATATTGGCAGACCACGGCCGCGGGATCGGTGATCTTACCGCCGGCCAGCTTTTATTTGCCGGTGAAGATAGCCTTGCCGGAGGCGAAAGTCCAATTGTTAGTATTGATGAAAACGATGATTAGATATCGGTAAAATCTATGATTGACCGCCGCTTTTGAGAAAGTCGAGAAAAAGGGTGGCGATGGGGGAGGGCTGGCGCTTCTTGCGGCGAACCAGGTAGAAGGGGCGGGTGAAGGTTATTCCTTCGATGGTTACCTCGGCCAGGGAACCGCAGGACAGTTCACCCCGGATCGCCTGACGGGAGATAATCGCCACCCCGATGCCGGCCTTGACACTCTGTAAAACCGCTTCGGTGCTGCCCATCTCGGCGATCACCCGCAGTTTGCCCGGATCCAGGCCGTGGCGGTGGAGAATTTGGTGCATCACTTTGCGGGTGCCCGATTCCCGTTCACGGTCGATGAAGGGAGCCTGGGCCAGTTCCGCCGGTTCGATTGCGCCCCGGGCGGCCCAGGGGTGATCATGGCGGACCACCAGGGTCAGTTCGTCTGCAAACAGCGGTTCCCACTCCAGCACCGCCTCGTTCCAGCGGGCGCCCACCACGCCGAATTCGCAATCCCCTTTGATCACCTGCTCGGCCGCTTGGCGGGAGTTGGTGATCTTGATGGTGACCAGCACCTCGGGGTAGCGTTTCTTAAACTCTCCGATCAACTCCGGCAGCAGATAGGTGCCGGGAATGGTGCTGGCAGCGACCCAAAGATGCCCGGCATGACGGCCGCTGTAATTTTCCATGGCCTCCACCGCCTCATTGCGCAGGCGTATAATCTGTCGGGAGTAGTCGTAGAGAATTTTGCCCGCCGGGGTGGGTAAAACCTCGCGGCCCAGCCGGTCAACCAGCTTGACCCCCAGGGTTTCCTCCAGGCTGCGGATATGTTCACTCACCGTGGGCTGGGAAAGAAATGCCGCCTCGGCCGCTTTGGTAAAGCTCTTAAATTCAACGACCCGGCAAAATACTTCCAACCGATGCAGATCCATATAATCAATCCGTTAGCGTTTCCGACACCCCAGCCGCCGGAAACGGAATTTAGTCCCGTGACTGTCTGGCTTGCACGGCTTGTTCAACGTTGGTGAAAAGCTCATTAAGCACGGTGGCCGTGTTATCCAGCAGGGGTTGGATCTCGGCCAGGGGAAGTTCCTTTTTTACGGCGGACTCCAGCTCCGCAGCAAGCTCTGCCGCGTCATGGGCGCCGATGGTGCGGCAAAGTCCTTTGAGGGTGTGGATCAGCCTTTCGGCCTGGTTGATGTCCTGATTTTCCAGGGCAAGCCCGGTTTCGGCCAGAGCGTTTTTTTGCCCTTGGCAGAATTTTTCCAGAATTTCGAAATATAATTCGGTGTCGCCGTCCATCCGGTTCCAGCCAGCGTTGACGTCAACGCCTGGAATTGTCGGCAATGGCTCGTCCTGCTTGCCTTCCGGCGGTGATGAACCGGCTGGAGAGGCCGCAACAGTGCTTTTTCGCCCGGGCTTGATCCAGCGACCCAGGGTTTCCAGCATCTCGTTTTGATTGATGGGCTTGGTCAGGCAATCATTCATGCCCGCCGACAGGTAGCGCTGCTGATCGTTGGCAAAGGCGTTGGCGGTCATGGCGATGATGGGAAGATCCTGGTGGCGGGGATTTTTGCGGATTTCGATGGTGGCGTTCAGGCCGTCCAGCACGGGCATTTGGATATCCATCAAAACTCCGTCGAAACTTCCCGCTGTCAGCAGGGCCAGGGCCTCCCGGCCGTTGGCCGCAACGACCACGCTGGCTCCCGAGGGTTTGAGCAACTCCCGGGCCAACTGGCGATTGATTTCGTTGTCTTCCACCAGCAGAATCGATGCTCCGGCCAGATTGGCAGTGTTTTGTGCAGCCTGGGGCCGATCAGCCCCGGTGGGGGGTTCGGCGGTCCTGTTGAAGGCCTCGTTGATGGTGGTCAGCAACTGGTGTTTGGTGAAGGGCTTGCTTAAAGTGGCATCAAAGAGCCCGGAGTCCAGGTGCCGGTGCATCTCGGTGTAGCCAAAGGAAGAGAAAAGGAGCAACCTGGGCACCTGTTCGGTGAATTTTTTCCTGATTTTACGGGCCGTATCGATGCCGTCCAGATACAGCATCTTCCAGTCCAGCATGACCAGATCGTAGGCACGGTCTTCGTTGATGGCCTGCTCGATCATGGTCAGGGCGTCAGTACCGCTTTCGGCCATGTTTACCTCGCATCCAGCGTCATCGAGGTAGTTGCCCAGCAGCTGCAAGGCGTCGGTGCTGTCGTCTACTACCAGAAGGCGACAGCGGCTCAGCTCTACGGGCATATCGCCAGCGGCCTCGGTGGCTGGTGGCTGGGCTTTTTCCAGGTTTACCGTGAAAATGAACTTCGATCCCCGGCCCGGCTCACTCTCGGCCCATATCTCGCCGTTCATGTTTTCTACCAGCTGTTTGCTGATGGCCAGACCCAGGCCGGTGCCGCCATAAAGGCGAGAGGTGGAGGAGTCGGCCTGGCTGAAGGGCTGGAACAGCTGATCCAGTTTGTCACTGGCAATGCCGATGCCGGTATCCTGGACCGAAAACCGCAGGACCACCCGCTCTCCCAGATCCTGGTCCACAGTAACGGATACCAGGATCTGGCCCTGATCGGTAAACTTCATCGCGTTGCCGGTGAGGTTGATGAGCACCTGACTGAGGCGCAGGGAGTCGCCCAGTAGATAGGGCGGAATGTCGATGGCGGTGTCGATCAGGAAGTCGAGCTCCTTTTCCCGGGCCCGGAAAGACATCATCGTGGCCAGGTGATCCATAACATCCCGGAAGGTGAAGGTCGTGGCCTCGAGCTCCATCTTGCCGGCTTCTATTTTAGACAGATCAAGGATGTCGTTGATCAGGGTCAGCAGTGTCTGGCAGGATTCCTGCACTTTATTGATATAGTCGTATTGCTGTTCGTTGAGTTCGGTCTGCAGGCAAAGCTGACTGAAGCCGGTGATGGCGTTCATGGGGGTGCGGATCTCGTGGCTCATATTGGCCAGGAAGTTACTTTTCGCCTGGCTGGCGGCTTCGGCGGCCTCCCGGGCGGCGACCAGCTCTTCCTCGGCCTGTTTGGCGGCGGTAATATCCCGGGCGATGCCGGTGAAACGTCTTTCCCGGCCGACTTTCATTTCGCTGACGGTCACCAGCATGGGAAAGGTGCTGCCGTCCCGGCGTTTTCCCACCACCTCGGTGCTGGCACCGATGATGCTGCTTTCCCCGGAGTCGAGATATCGCCGCAGGTAATCGTCGTGCCGGCTGCCATGGGGCTCCGGCATCAGCAGCGAGACACTGCTGCCGAGGGCCTCGTCGGGGTCATAGCCAAACATCTGCTGGGCGGCCTTGTTGTAGGTCAGGATAAAACCCTGCTGATCGATGGTGATGATGGCATCCGCCGCCGTGTCCACGATCGCCTTGATGCTGGCGGTCTGTTCCTTGACCAGTTCGTGCAGATGATCGTGGTGGGCGCGCAGTTCCTGTTCCATGGCCTTTCGCTTGGTGATGTCCGAGAGCATGCTCAGGCGCACATTTTGGCCGTCCACCCATTTAATTGCCCGGTCGCGGGATTCATACCATTGCCCGTTACGGTCGCAGTGTACTTCCCATTTAAGGTTGTTGACCGGCTGACCGTCGTCGTCGAACAACTCATGGGCCCGGCAGAACGAACAGGGCCCACCCTTGCCCTGGATGGCGTCCCAGCAGGGCAGCCCCACCACCTCGCCGAAGGTCTGGCGGCCGGTTTCGTTAATGAAGATGATTTCGTGGGTTTCCAGATCGGTGACATATACCACCGCATCTATAGTGTCCATGACCGTTTGCAGGCGAATCTCACTGCGCCGCACCTCCTCTTCGGCCTTTTTCTGTTCGGTGATATCGATATGAGTGACCACCGCCCCGCCTTCGTCACGATTCAAGGGGGTTACGCGCATCAAAAACCAACGCTGGTGGTCGGGGCTGTGGCACGAGTACTCCATTTCGAAAGCCGGGTTGAGGCCGGCCAGGACATCGCGCACACCGACCATGGCCCGCCGGGCGTCGTCGTCGCCCTGTTGGTCGCTGCTGCCGGCACAGGCCGCCAGGTAGTTGGCGCCAATATCCATGGCATTGAGGTTTGGGGCCTGATTTTGCCGGGCAAATTCACGCCAGCTTTTGTTGATGCTGATGATATTGCCCTCGGCGTCGAGGACGGCGATATTGGCGGTCATCGAGTTGAGGATATCTTCGCGCAGAATGTCGGACTGACGGCGCTGGTATTCGCTTTCCTTGATCACGGTAAGATCGATATAAGTAATCACCACCCCATGGACACAGCCATGACTGTCTTTGTAAGGGTTGATGCGTTGCAGCATGGTGGAGCCGTTTTCCGTCTGGACTTCGTTTTCGATGACCAGGTCTTTTTGCAGGGCTTGCCGGATACGTTCAATCAATTCGTCACTGTTGTTGATCAGGCTTTTGATTTCCTGAATGGGACGGCCGATATCCTGTTCGCGGACAAAAAATGAGCGGTTGATGGCCGGGGTGAATCTGCGGATCCGTAAGTCACCGTCAAGGAAGATGGTGCCGATATCGGTGCATTTCATCAGGTTTTGAAGATCATCGTTAAGATCGATCAACTGCAGATTTTTCTCCTGATATTCGGCATTGACGCTGTGCAACTGTTCATTGACCGATTGCAGCTCCTCGTTGCTGCTTTGCAGCTCCTCATTGGAAGCCAGAAGTTCTTCGTTGGTGGCCTGGAGCTCCTCGTTGCTGGTCTCCAACTCCTCCACCGTGGCCTGCAGGTTTTCCCGGGCCTCGAACAGGTCCTTTTCCAGCTCATCGATTCGCAATCTGCCGGCATCGTCCATCGACAGTGATTCGGTGGCGATGTGTTCAAGAACCTGGGCCGGGGTGATTTGAATAAAGAAATAACCTCGCTGGCCGGTGGTCGCCGGGCTGTTGAGCAGGGGAACCACGGTGACATCCACCATGTTGTCGCCGGCTTCCGGCAGGGGTTGGTGAACCGAGCCGTAGCGGACATTTTCTCCGGACTTGCGGGCTCGCTCAAGGGCGGTGGTAACCGCCACCCGCAGGTTTCCCTGCAGAAAACTGGCAATATCGCTACTCATCCGGCCGGAAATACTGAGATAACGACCGGCCCCGCCGAAGGTGTGAAGCAGCTCGCCATCCTGGGTGACCAGCAGTCCCGAGGGCATGCATTTTTCCAGCAGGTTGGGGTAAATCCGGCTGAGGATATCATTTTTGGGGTGGGCCGGGAGCTGGTCTTGGGCGGTGAAGAGTCCCATTTTTTCGTGGGGCTTAAAAAGTTCCTGGAGAGTGCTCGGCGTGAGATCGATATTCTTTCGATAGATCTTGAGGCCACTGTCGACCACCGCGAATTCCTGCTGAGAGTCCATCATGCTCTCGCTGGATCCCAGAGTGATGATTCCGTCTTTCTCAAGGGCCGCGGCAAATTGCAGCAGCACCCTTTGTTGGGCCTCTTTCAATAGATAGATCATCAGGTTGCGGCAGCTGATCAGCCGCATATGGAGAAACGGCGGATCCTGAAGCAGATTGTGGGGGGCGAAGGTGATCATCCGGCGGAGAAAGGGGCGCACCCGCCAGCCGTCGGGGACCTTTTCGAAGTACTTATTCCGGCGCTTTTCGGAGACATTCTTCATTTTGTCCTCGGAATAGATTCCTGCTCCGGCGGTGCGCAAAGAGCCTCGATGAATATCGGTGGCAAAGATGCGAAACTCGGGGCGGGTGTCCGGACTAAGTTCGGTTTGACATTCATCGAGGATGATCGCCAGGGAATAAGCCTCTTCCCCGGTGGCACAACCGGCCGACCAGACCCGGAAGGCGTCGTCGGAAGGGTGTTTTTTGAGCAGTTCGGGAATAATGTTTTGCTGGAGCGTGGCAAAGAGTTCCCGGTCCCGGAAGAATTCGGTGACCCCGATCAAAAGGTCGTGGTACAGCCTGTCAACTTCCAGGGGGTTAACCGCCAGCATCTGGGCGTATGCGTCGTAATCGTCGGTCCCGGTCATCTGCATCCGGCGTTTGATGCGACGGAAGGTGGTGGCATCTTTGTAGAGCGTGAAATCAATACCGAATTTGCTGCTTAGATAATAAAAAATCCGTTCCAGAGGGTCTTCGGGTTCGGGCCGGGCCGATTTTTGCTGACCGCTCATGAAATGATCACCGTCATGGGCTTGCAGGTGGCGTTTCTGTTCCTCGTTGTCATTAAAGAGCAGGTCGGCAAGCTCTTCGGGGCTGCCGACATAATCGACACAGCCGGTGAGCAGGGCGTTGCGGGGCATGCCGTCGAATTTGGCGCTGTCGGGTCTTTGCACCATCACCATGCCGCCGGTACCGTGGAGCGCTTCAATCCCTCTGCTGCCGTCGCTGCCGGTGCCGGAAAAAATAACCGCCGCCCCACACCCGGGCTGCTCGCGGGCCAGGCTGTTGAGGAAGAGGTTGATCGGCAAATGCTGTTCCACGTTGTCACGTTCGCGAAGACGGAATACGCCCTGCTCCAGTTCAATGTCTTTGGTGGGTGGTATCAGGTGGATACAGCCCGACCGGGGCTCCATTCCATCTTCTACAACCTTGTTGGTGAGGTTGGTGTAGCGTTCGAGCAGTTCGCCCATCACGCTTTTGTAGTCGGGAGACAGGTGTTGGATCAGCACGAAAATATAGTCGGGGCTGGAAGACAGGTGGCGGAAAAAACGCTCCAGCGCTTCCAGGCCGCCGGCCGAGGCGCCAAGGCAGATAATGTCACCGGGTTGTAATCGCTTTTGGTTGACCAGAGTATCCATGGTGCTTTTCATCGGTACTTTTCATCCTCAAGACAAAAATGAAACTGTTTTCTTGGATAATAAATTGCCTGGTTTATAGTTGGGTTAATTGAAACATAATCAACCAGAGTGCCAGGATAATGATCATGTTATCCTGAAATGGTCAAGAAAAAACCAACCAAGTATGCCAATATGACTTGAGAGGTGGCTCCATCGACGTTTTTTGGGCGGTGTTCCAATGCTGCCTGTGATTAAATATCCGGTGGTACCCCGGGAATTGCCGCCCAGCAGCGGGTTTTTTGGTTGACAAACCCACCGGCAGCCGCTACAGAACAAAAAATATCAGTTTTGGCTTATGGTTACAGTTGGTGTTGGTAGCCGGTTATCTGCCCGTGGAGGGTAGGGAAAAATTTTAATGCATAACCTCAACTGACGCCTCATGGCCGCCGGATGTTACTTTGGAGACTGTACTGTTAAGGACGTAACCGGGGTTTAATCAAGGGAGAAAATCATGAAACAAACACTGACCGTGCTGCTCGGTGTTGCTGCGGTGCTGGTGCCGTGTCTGGCGCTGGCGGATGCCACTGATTACAGCTATATTGAGGGGTCGTACCTTAGCGGCGAGCGAAAAGATCTGGATGTCAACGGCGCGGGGGCTTCCGTTAGTTTCCGGCTTACCGATCAGCTTTTCCTTCTGGGCAAGATTTCCGATATTTCCCAGGACGACAAACTTTTTAGTTCAAACCACAGTGAAGAGTTGTATCAAGCAGGGGCAGGTTTTGTTGTTCTGGAGAACCAGACCGGCGGCCTTTATGGCACCGTTAGCTACATTGAAGGCAGGGCTGGTTCCTCGGAGAGTTTTCGTGGACATGATCTGGGCATTGGGGTCAGAGTAAATCTGAGCCAGGAAATGGAGCTGAGGGTGGCGTTGAACCGTACTGAATTAACTGAAGGCCGGGGAGGGCGCACCATGCCCTCGGCGGAGCTGGTATACAAATTTTTGGGCCAGCTGGCCGGAGTGGCTAATTATTCCTATAATACCCGCGACTCCAGTGATCACATGATGGGTCTGGGGCTACGTTTTTATATTTTCTGACCAAGTAATTGGGGAAAAAGATCATGTTGCCGACCAAAGTGGTCCCACTAATGAATTGATCCGGGCATCCCAGGGTTTGCTAAGTCTGCTTGACTGTTTTTTTGTTCATCCAGTCCCCTCATGGATGTTTCCTGGCATTGGCAAATTATCATTAACCCTGTTTGGAGTTTGGTGTTAAAAAAACAGGTCAAGCAGATAGTAGGTCAACGCCCCCGCGACCAGGGGGCCGTAAGTTTGCAGTCAGGGGATACAGCCGTCTTCGGACCTTTTGCGGATAACGGCAAAGACCGTGCCGGCAGCAAGGATGGAGACAATGACAAAGATTGTTGTTTTCACGGGAAATGGTATCGGGGAACCCAGAAAATCAGGATGATGAGGTGTAACCGTAGGCGGAAAGATCACGCCCCACCCGTTTTTCCAGCAGCCGATTGCTCTCCCGGTAACGGTTCATGATGAAACGGCTGAGTTCGGGGGTGAGTTTGGTGACGGAGGGAGTTTTTCGGCCATTCATGAAGTCGCCAATGGTCTCAACCAAGTGCTTGAAGCGGTTGGTTCCCGTGTGCCGCAGCACCGTCCACGAAGCTTCGTCCACGCGTCTAACCTTGTATTTTGGTTTGCTTAATGCCTGCTGCACCAGGTGAGGATCGATGCCTACGGAGTCTTGGAGAGTTCGAACAACTTGTGACAGATCATTGTTAATATCCTCAAAAAAGATAATCTTCACACTTTCCGGACCGAGGGCCTGTTCGAAACGCTCTATCAGTCCGTTATAGTCAAGCGCCAGTCCGCCCATGGAGTAATAGTCCTGGTCTATGATTTGTTCTGCCAGCTGTTCCAGAGAGTTACAGCCTCCTGCTCTTCTCCACAGAAAAGTTTGGGCGAAAAGGGAGGCGAGCAGGTGGTCCTGCCTTCTTAATGTTATCAAGGCACGGACTCGTCCCTCCGGCCACGCGTGTCGCGAAAAAAGGTGCAGCCGCTCGGCCAGCGTGTCAAGGTCCAGTCCAACAAAACGGCCTTCCCGCCAACGGGAGACAACCCTGAACATACCCAGGCACCCGCCCAGAAGTGTTTCCTCGGAAACCAGCACGGATCCGCCGGTACGGTGGGGTAGTTCTTCGGTGGCTTCGAGGATATTTTTTCTTGTGAGATCACCGTGGTCAATCCAGTATTTGCCGGAGGACCAGAGCAGGTTCGCGAATATTTTCTCGGCAACGCTATTTGCGGTCTTTGATTGTGAGCGCTTGCCCAGATAGGCAATTTGAGAGTCGGTGCTGAAAATACTGCGCTGAAAGGCTGTGGTAGCGGTCTTGGGAAAACCCAGATGCAAATAAAAATCGCGCTGTTCCATTTATGTTTCCAAGAAAGGTGTGGAAGCAGATTCGTTCAAGCCCACAAGGAAGGTGCGGGGCAGTTTCGTTCAAAGCGCAAGCATTAGCATAAATGTGCCGCCTGTGTCAATTATTGTGTGCGATCACAGGGCACCGCCACAAGCGGCGATCGGACTGGTTTACGTGCTGATATGTGTACGCATCGCCGACGGGGCCGCGCCACAACCTGCGGCACTCTGTGGCCGCTTACCGCCTGGTCCCCCGTGATCATTTACATTCTTGTGGCTCATGCCACACAAATTGCCGCCTTTTATAGGAAAAGATAGTTCCCTGCGAGTTTTTTACAATTCGATGCCGGGGTCGCCCCGGTCACGGAATTGGCGCGGGGCGGGAACGTCGGTGGGGACTTGAATCCGGTGTTCCTCACCATCCTGCCAGTAAGTGATGGCCACATCCTCACCTTCCTCGGTGGTGCGTACCAGTTCCAGGAATTCCATGGGGGTGGCTGGGGTATCGTCATTGACCCGGATGATCAGGGCTCCGGGCTTCAGGCCGGCCTCAAGGGCCGGGCCGGTGACTTTGCTGACCAGCACCCCGTCCTGGTCGGGCAATTTCAGGGCCGTTTGCAAATCCTCGGTGACCAGGTTAACTGTAATCCCAACTGCGGTGACCACCTCGTCCTCAAGTCCTTGGTATTCAATGGCAACCGCCGCTTTCATAACCTTGGGCGCGATGTGGATGGTGGCCCCGGTGCGCACGGCCAGGGCCAGGGCATCGCTGGGGCGGCTGTCGATACGGAGGGGTTCGTCATGTCCCGTCATGGCAATCTCCAGCATCCCAAAAAAGGCGTTGTCCTGCAGGTCATCCACATATACCCTGGTCAATTCAGCTTCCAGGCCGGCAATAACGTTAATCATCAGGTCATGGGTCATGGGGCGCGGCATCTCGGTTGCGCGCAGGGCACGGCTGATGGCGACGGCCTGTTCGGGGCCAATGAAGATGGGCACCACCATGTTATCGTGGGGTTCTCGCAGCAGGACCACCGGGTTGCCGTTGCTGGCGATGGCCACTGTGGCGATCTCGACCTCCACCAGTTTATCAGGGTCAACGGCCAGTTTACGTTCGGCCGGGGCCTGGCCTGGAAAGGCAACAGTGATGAACAGGCCCAGGGCAAGTCCGCCAAGACCGAGGAGAATATTTCGCAAATAGCCCATAATTCCTCCCGTGGATATTTTCGCTTTCATGGCATGCATCATTTTTTATGATGAAAATATTTTGATTCCTCTGTTATATACAGACCGGTAGCGCATGGCAATGATAAAGGACGATTAGTTGATTAACGGTTTTGCTGTGGAGATATCCTTGTGGCCAGCCGTAAAGCCCTTCCCCAATGGGTGGAAATATAAAATTGTGTCCCTCAGCTAAATCACCCCGGGAGCATTGGCCGCGAAGTTGTGGGTCAGCTGCCGGTGAGCAGATTACGGAATAAAAATGACATTTAAATTTAATGACAAAGTATTTTTACTGTTTGGTAGTATGGTTTTATTTTTGATAATTACCATGCTTTCATTGCAAAATAAATTGAATCATCTGGATCAATTAGTCATTCTATTGTTAATAGACAATGCTCCATCTTTTGTTGTTGCAACGATGGATAAGATTACAGTGGTGGGTTCTGTTGAGTCGATTGTAATAATGACTTTTTGGCTGCATTATTGTTGCTGTATAAAAGAAGGATTGGATATATAGTTTTTTGTTTTCACTAACCTTCGGGGGGATAATATTAAATTTTTTGCTAAAGATATTATTTCAGCGCGAGAGACCTGGGGAAATGAGTGTGATCGAAATATTTGGCTATTCTCTGGAGATGTCTTCTTACAGCTTTCCTAGTGGACACACAATGAGAATTGTCTTGTTTTTTTTCTTTATTATGTACATTGGGTGCTATTTTATCAAAAACACCCCAGTTAAAATAAGTATTATTGTTGCTATGTCTTTATTGACAGTTTCAGTTTTATTGAGCCGGATTATAGTAGGTGCTCATTTTCCCTCGGATATATTGGCGGCTGTGGCAGTTTCCATTTCTTGGTTTTATTTTTGTCTGTTAACACTTGAGTATCTTCAGTTCCTTCCATCTTCCCTTACCTTTGATTCTCGGCAAACAGTTGATAGATAAACTAAAGTTACTATCCTTGCAGTTGCAAGTTGGTGCAGCCATTGTAAATTTCAGTTCCAGCAAATAACCAGGCGATGGCTGCCGGGGAAGAGATTGCCGAAAAATTAACCCAGTTTGATTTATTTGGCGAGATTGACTTATCGTCAATTTCAACCAGGAAAAATTTCATCTCTGGTCCTGTTTTTTTAAAAAAAACAGGAGATCATTTGAGACCCAGCGTTTTATGCGCTATATTGTCGCGGCGAGTAAATCGACTGTAGTCAACACAGGGTCCACAGTGTAAACGGTCTCGGGTTGCCGCAGCCCCGACGGCGATGCGTAGTCACCAAGTACATGAGACGGGCCAGATCGTTGCAAGATGTGGTGCCCTGTGATCGCTTACAATCGACTTCCTAAATGTTGATACGGGTTGCCATGAAAATATACAGGGTTAAAAGAAACAGGCCGAAAAAAGAGCGGTTGATTTTATCGATCAACCCGAAAAAAGGTAACAGAAAATTATTGAGAAGCTTTAGTTGGGCGGGTTTGCCTTTGCTTGCCCTGTCGGCGATCATTTTTTTCTGGCACGATAAGCCGCGTCCGGTTGAACCTTCCACATACGAAAACATTACCTCCCAGCCGCAACCCGCCGGGGAAATTAAGGCCGCACCTCTGGAGCTTCCGCAGCCTGAGCACGTCCATACCTATGATATTCAGCCCGGAGACAATCTGAGCAATATATTCGATCATTTCGAGATCAGCCACCGGACCATGTACCATATTCTGGAAGCTGATGAATCACTGCTGGCTCTTGATACTCTTCGCCCCGGCAATCGACTGACTTTCAGGATGGATGCAGACGGCGAACAGCTGGAAGAGATGGAGCTTTTTATTCATGCCGGCAACAGGGTGATTTATCGTCGATTCGATGAGTCCTCATTTGACTACCAAGAGGTAATCAAAGAAGGAGAGTGGGAACAGGATGTTCTCGCCGGTGAGATCAACGGCACGTTTTACAAATCAGCCAAGGACGCCGGCCTGAGTGAAAGGGAAACCATGCAGATAGGCGAATTGTTTGACGGCCGGCTCAACTTTGCCCGGGAGATCAGGGCCGGCGATCGATTTCAGGTTATTCGCAGCCAGCAGAGCGTCAATGGAGAGATGACCGGGCAGAGCCGCATAGAGGGGGTGCGCATTCTGCGGCGCAATCATATCCATAATGCTTTTCTTTGCGAAAACGGGAATTACTACGATCAGGACGGTGAGAGTATGATGCGGGCCTTTATGCGCCACCCGACGGCGCAGCGCTTCAGGATCAGCTCATCTTTCAACCCCAACCGCCGGCATCCTGTCACCGGCCGGGTGGCACCCCACAATGGCGTTGATTTCGCCACTCCCCGGGGAACTCCCGTGCTGTCCACCGCCGACGGGGTGGTAACCAGGGGGCGAAACCATCCCTTTGCAGGAAAATATATTGAAATTGAACACGGCACCAAGTATGTGACCCGTTATCTGCACCTGGATCGTTTTCTGGTGCGCAGGGGTGAGCGGGTGGAAAAGGGACAGCGCATCGCTCTGTCGGGTAATACAGGACGTTCAACGGGACCGCACCTGCATTTCGAGCTGCATGTTCGGGGGCGGCCGGTTAATCCAATGACGGCCGAGCTGCCCAGGGCAGCTTCGCTGCCCGAGGAGGACTTTGAGCGCTTCAATACCCGGGTGGCGGAACTGGTCGATCTGATGGAGCAAAACGAACAGCGGCTGGCCCGGCTTGTTGACAGCGAACCTTGACCCGAGCGATTACAGGTAGCCGTAGCCTGCGGCACCACGTGCCCCCTTACTGGGACAAACCCTGTGATTGGTTACGCAACAAGTGGTCAGTATTTTGAGGAGCGTAAGATACTGATCACCAGGTAGACGGCCAGTACCATTGCCAGCAGGAAACCGATCATTCCCAGATAGGAATAACCCCACAGGGGAGGGCCGATATCGGCGAAGATGATCAGCCCCGAGGTGACGAACAGGGAAGCGGTGATCAGGCCTAGAATCATCCGGTTGGTGATCCGGTCCAGGGTGTGTTGAAGACCTTCCAGCCTTTCGTGCCGGAAGCGGATAGCCAGTTCGCCGTGTTCAATTTTATCGGTGATTGCCAGAATACTGCTCGGAAGTTTCCGCTGTATCTTGAAAAGATATCTCAGGTTGCGCATGAAATCCCGTCGCAGATTGGCGGGCTTGTAGCGCTCCCTGGTCAGGCGGCTGACAAATGGCTTGATCTCATCAAGGGTGTTTAGGTCCGGGCAGATCTGTTGAGCCGTACTTTCCACGGTTACCAGGGCCTTGATCATGATCGCCGGTTCGGCCGACAGGATCAGGCCCTGTTCCCGTAATATGCGGGTGGTGTCGTTCAAGATCTGGCCCAGGTTGACCTCCTTGATCGGCAGGTGATGGAATAGATTGATCACCTCCAGTACTTCATTCTCCAGAAATCGCTTATCCACCTGTTCATCACCGGAAACGAACTCCAGCAGGATGTTGACGATCTCTTCGGTGTCTTTCTCCACGAAAGATCTCACCAGCTCTATCAGGTTGTAACGCATTTCCGTGGTCAAACGGCCGACCATGCCCCAATCCAGCAGCGAAATGGTGCCATTTTCATCGATCAGGAAATTGCCCGGATGCGGGTCGGCATGAAAGAACCCGTTTTCGAGAATCTGTCTGACCACCATGGACATTCCCCGCCTGGCCAGTTCATAGCGATTAGCCAGTTTGTCCAGATCAATATCTTTTAACTTTTGCCCCCGGGCCAACTCCATGGTCAGCACCCGGGAGCTGCTGTAGTCGGGAAAAACAGCCGGAATAAAAAAACCTGGTTCAGCAAGGCTGCTGCGCATGATGCGCATGTTGCGCAACTCCCGGTTGAAATCGATCTCGTTGAGCATGAGCCGACGGATCTGCTGCGCGAGTTTGGGAAGATTGTAAACCCGCATGCTTTCCATGCGCTCGTTGACCTGCCGGGCCATAATTTCCAGAATTTCCAAATCGTTACGTACGATTTCCGGAGTATTGGGGCGCTGAACCTTGACCGCCACCACCTGGCGTTGCTCAAGCAGTACAGCCCGATGGACCTGGGCCAGGGAAGCCGCCGCCAGCGGTTCTTCCTCGAAATAGCTGAAAACTTCCGAGATCGGCCTGCCCAGACTGGTTTCTAATACCTCACGGATGGCGGGAAATGGCGCGGGGGGGACTTCATCCTGGAGTTTTCGCAACTCCCGGAGCACCGCCGGAGGAAAAATATCGTGCCGCATGGATAGAAACTGGCCGGTCTTGATAAAGGCCGGCCCCAGTTCTTCCATGGCCTTGCGAATGCGGGTGCCGGTATCCAGTTCACGGCTTTTGGTATGGATCCTGTCCAGCAGGTGGCGTCCGGGAAACTCAAGACGTTCCACCACCTCGTTGAAACCGTATCGCCAGAGTACGGTAACAATTTCCTTGTAGCGCCCCAAGTGGGCGAATGTCCGGAGGTCCATGGGTCAGTAGCTTTTCTCTTCCTTGTGCCGCAAGTCCTCCAGCAAAGTGACCCGCTCTTCCAGGCTTTTGACCTTGGCGGACAGTTCCTCGACTTCCTGCTTGTCGGCAATTTCCAGGCGATCAACGGTGGCGCGTGCTATATCGGCAAGCCATTGCTGGAATTCCTTTTGTTGTTTCTCTCCCTTGTCCGATAGTTCCTTGACCAGGGCTTCGCTGTCTTCCGCGGTCATCTTGCCCGATTCCACGAAGCGATCCACTGTTTTCCGAATCTCCTCACCGGTGACCACCACCACACCCAAGCCGGCATAAAGGCTTTTGCGGATAATATCGCGGACCATATTCGCTCCTCCATTTTTCTTGAAGTTAAGTTGAAAGCTTTTAAATACATGCTAGCTTTTTCCCCATAGGTCACGCAAGGAGGAAAAAAAGAAATCGGTACGGTCGACATTTTTAACAACCTTCATTTTAACCGGTCAAGAGTGGATTTTATCCACCGGGCAGGGGGGTTACCCCTGCCCGGGGTCGCTGATCCAGCTCATGGCTGCGGCCACCGACGGGAAGCCGATGGTTGAGGTGAGCACAATCAGGGCGTGCCGCAACTCTTCCTCGCTGGCGCCGGCCGCCAGTGCCCGGCGGGCATGGCTGTGGACGCCTCCTTCGAGCCGCAGGGCGGCAGCAGCGCCCATCTGGATTAAATGACAGCTCTTTTCATCAAGAGGTCCGGACCGATGGACCACCTTACCCAGCTCCTCAACGGCCTGCATATACTCCGGGTTCCTCTCCTGCAGCCTTTCATAGTTTTTGGGCAGCTTTTCTTTGCTCATGGCTTTGGCTCCTGGTGTTGAAGGTTGAAACAAGATGCCGCTACGCGGCGAAGACATTCCGTCTGAGCCGACAGCTCAGGCCACCGACAGCTATCTATTCTTTAAGGCTTTGGGCCAGCTTTTTGGCCTGCGATGCCGCCTGGTTTATCACTTTCTGGGAGGGGGCGCCCCGCCATTCCACAGGATCGGCAAAGGTCCATTGCATTTTTTCCGTCAAGGTATCAAGTTCCTTCTGGGCCCCGCCCGACCAGCCATAGGAACCAAAACGAAGCACCTTTTTGTGCCAAATTTTTTTCCGCGCCAGCATGTCTAAAGTCCAGGCCATGGGAGGAAACATTTTATACTCATAGGTCGGCATTCCCAGAATAATGCCGGAGGATTTCAGGGCCGAGGCCAGAATGAAGCTGACATGCTCTTCGGGTACTCGATGTACATGGATGGGGACCCCCACGCTGCGCACTCCCTCAACCATGGCACTGACTACTTTTTTGGTGTTGCCGTACATGCTCGACCAGATCAGGGTTACTTCCGGCTCGGCGGGGCCCTGCATATAACCGGCGAAACGACTGTAGATGTCGATGATCTG
>PWOG01000277.1 GCA_003557565.1 Desulfobulbaceae bacterium | reverse complement strand
CTCGGCCAGGCTGTCGCGGTGCCAGGCGGCCGGGGCCAGGACCGCCAGGGCCAGCATGGCCCGGAGCCGGCGTCGCACTTCCTGGGGGTTGTCCGCCTCCCGGGCCTGCTCGGCCTTGTCCCACAGGGTCTTGGCCACCGTCTTGGAGTGGAGCAGGCGGGAATCCGCCACCCTGGTCACCTGGCGGCCGGCAAACAGAGTGTAGGTCCGCAGCTGAGCCAGGGTCCGACCGAACTCCTCCCGTTCGCCGTCGATGACCCGGAGTTGATGTTGCCGGTGATCATCGCCGGGCAGCAGGGCGGCCTCGATGCTGGCCGCCGCCTCCCGACAAAGGAAGCGGTCACCTACCAGCAGGTAGACCGGGGCCACCTCGCCGCCGGCTATTTGGTCGAGGAGCCGGGGCAGATCTTGGCGCTTGAAGGTCGGCATGACCCAGTATTTAACATATCGCCTGCGCTGGGGCGATACGTTTTGCTGGGGCGATACGTTTTACTGGGGCGATACGTTTTACTGATTTAACGGGCCGTAAACGTTCAGCAGTGCCGCAGATTGGGGCTAGCAGCCAGGCGCAGCGTAATCGGTTACTCAAGCCTGGCTGATCGCCACAAGGTGCGGTGCTGCTGAACGTTTACGACAACAGGAGTTGACAACGGCGGGGCGGCCACTTAAGATGAAATCGCTGTTGGGTTGCGTTTTTTTCGCCGGATTAACCACTCTAGTGCGAGGGTCGGTCATGGGACGGGGAGATTTTACCTGTTTGGGCAATCTGATCAAAACCGGCCTGCTGGTGGGCGGCTCCGGTCTGATTGGCGGCGGAATTCTCCACTATTTCAAAAAACGGCCCGACTGCGAGTTCGAGCTGCTGGCCCCCAACAGCAAACAGCTCAGCCTGCGGGACCCCGAGGATATCCGCGCTTATATCCGGCGGTTTGAGCCCGAGTTCATCATCAACTGCGCCATTACCGCCCTGGATGCCAGCCCCCGGATGGCTTACGAGACCAACTATCTGGGCACCCTGCACCTGGCCCGGGCGGCGATGGAACTGGGAATTCCCTACATCCATTTCAGTTCCGCCGCAGTACTGCCGCCGGGGGAAAACCTCACCGAAGAAGATCGCCTGGATCTTACCCCGGAGCTGCCCAACTATCCCAAGTCCAAACTGCTGGCGGAACTGGCCCTGGCGGAATTGCACCAAAAATACGGCCTGGATTACACCAATATCCGGCTGGCGGTGGTTTACGGGGCCCACGATCACAAGATCCAGGGCTTTCACCGGCTGCTGTTTTCCCTCGCCGACCAGACCATGCCCGTGCTCTTTACCAACCGCCGGGCGGCCCACTCCTACACCAACGCCAAGAAGCTGCCCCCCTTTGTCAACCATGTCCTTCAGCACCGGGAGGAGTTTGGCGGTAAAACCTGGCATTTTGTCGACCCCTTGCCGGTGCTGCTCAGTGAGCTGATTCTGACCATCAAGTCATATCTCGAACTGAAAAGACCCTGGGAGGTTCATCTGCCTTATCCCCTGGCCCGCTTCGGCGCTGGATTCATGCACGGGCTGATCCGCCTGCTGGGCCGCATCGGCATAGAGGCCCGGATGCCGGCGGAGCTGCTGTTCATGGAAAATTTTTATCAGACCCAGACCCTTTCCGGTCGCCGCCTGAAGGCTTCCAGTTTCGTCGATCCCAGGCCGGAGGCCACGGTGTTCACCGAGCTGCCCCACCTGCTGGAATACTATCTCTCCCGCTGGGAGGCCCTCAACCTTATCACGCCCTACAATCAGGACTTTGCCTGCCGCCTCCAGGGTGAGGATTTTGTCCGCGATCCCGCCCGGGTGCTGGCCAAACTGGACCATGAAGTCCGGCGGCCCTTTCTGGAGTAGAAGGCGGTCTGGCATCCTCCGCCGCCGGAATAGTTGATCAGTGGCAAGTTGTCCGGGATGTCGCCGGAGAAGGTACTCCGTAAAATTTGATAAACCAGGTTAGATTGGTTGCGTGCTTGTGAGTTTAATTTCGGTCAGAAATTAAACTTATTCCAGTCGCCGACTGGACGGGTGTTGATTTAAAAAATAGTTGACAGCCAAAGATTGTGGGTGTAATCAGAGATCAACACAAAATACTGACTGACTACTCAGATTGTTTTTTGGCCCGAAGGCGTTTCCAGTATTCTGGTTTAATAATGTTCACCTGACAAAGCACAGTTGATATCGTCGGCGCTCTTTTTTTGGTGGCGGTGCTGGCAGGCGGTGTTTGCAGCGTGTTGAGCGGGCGTCCTTTGGGGTTTTTATATGCCTGTGATAGTCCAGCAAATATTTGGCGGCCATGATAAGGGAGCGAAAAAAAAAGAGAAGCGGGCCAACCCGCAAGGAGGCCATTCTGGAGATGGCCACGGTGTTTTTTGCCGAAAAAGGCTTCCGGAATACCGCCATCGGTGACATTGCCCGAAATATCGGGGTGGCCGACGGCACCGTTTTTTATCATTACCGGACCAAAGAAGACCTGTTCGTCGCCGTACTGGAAAATTTCAAGGAGGAACTGATCCGGGAAAGCCGGGATTATCTGGCGGCCGGGGAATTTGCCGATGGTTTGGAAATGGTCGTGGGTTTGATTGGTTTTTACCTGAGCCTGGCGGCCAGGATGGAAGAGCGTTTTCTCCTGCTGCACCGGCACTACCCATACCAGCTTGCCGAGGCCAATCCCGCATGCCGCCGGCATTTGGAAGATATCTATGATTTTTTTGCCAGCACATACGAGCAGGCCATCCGCCGGGGGCAGGAAGATGGTTCCATTCGGGAACTGCCGGCTCATAAGACGGCCCTGATTATTTTCACCATGGTGGACGGGCTGGTGCGAATCGGCACTTACCGTCTTTATCAGCCCGGCTCCCTTTACGATGAGCTGGTGGCCTCCTGCCGCCGGATGTTGCAGCCCGATAAAGTTTGATTGGTGGCTGACACGGCCAAAGGTAAGTGATCACGGGAACAAAATGGTAAACGATCACAGGGTACCGCCGAAAGCGGCGAGCGGGCCGGCAAAACTTTGCTTGGTGACTTATGAATAGTGGAGCGATACAAAACGATGCGCCGTCGCTGGCTATCTTCAGCGGAGATTATTGCCGGGGTGGGGAAGTGGTGTCGGCTTTACGGGCGGAATCCGGGTATCGGGTGGTGGATGACCGGGAACTGGCAGCGTTGGCGACCAGGCTTTCGGGGTTGCCGGAAAGCGCCATTGCCCGTGCGTTTTCTCCCAAAAAATCGGTGTTTGAAAAATTCACCCACGAAAAGAGCATGGCCCTGGCCTGGTTGCGGCAGGCCCTGGCGGACCTGCTTGAGGAACCGCGTTTGTTGCTGGCCGGCAACCTTGGGCATCTGGTGCCCCGGCAGATAAGTCATTTTCTTAGGGTCTGCCTGATCGCCGAGTTGCCTTACCGGGTGCAAAAAGCCATGGACGTGGAGGGAATCCTGGAAAATGAGGCCCTGCGGCGGATCACCGCCGCCGATACCGAAAATTCTCACTGGACCGCGACTCTGCTGGGTAACGGGGATCCTTGGGACGCCGGCCTGTACGACATCCTGCTGCCCATGGCCGAGACCAGTGTGGAGCAGGCGGTGGCCCTGGTCGGCAAGCAGTTGCAGCGGGAAGCGGTGCAGCCAAACCCGGAGTCGCGCCGGGCCCTGACGGATTTTCAATTGTCTGCCCGGGCTGGAGTGGCGCTGGTCCGGGCCGGTCACGACGGCGTGGTGACAGCCCGGGGGGGACGGCTCTCCGTTCGGATCGACAAAAAGGTGCTGATGTTCAACCGGTTGCGGGACGAGGTCCAAACAGTCCTGGGCACCCTGCCGGGGGTGACGGAGGTGGCCGTGGAGGTCGACACCGAGTCCCGCCAGGACGAAGTGTATCGCAAGAATGATCGGGCTACTCCCTCAAAAGTCCTGCTGGTGGACGATGAGCGCGAGTTCGTGCAGACCCTCTCCGAGCGCCTGCTCTTTCGTGATGTCGGCGCTGCCGTGGCCCATGATGGTCAGTCGGCCCTGGAGATGCTGATTGACGACGAGCCCGAGGTGCTGGTGCTTGATCTGAAAATGCCGGGAATCGACGGAATCGAGGTTTTACGGCGGGTGAAAAAAATCCGGCCGGAAGTGGAAGTCATTATTCTCACCGGTCATGGCTCGGAAGAAGATCGCCGGGTCTTCATGGAACTGGGTGCCCTGGCCTACCTGCGCAAGCCGGTGGATATCGACGAATTGGAGGCCAGGCTGCAGGAGGCCCACCAGCTGGTGCAGGGGCGCCGGCCGGCATCACTTGAATAGTAAGCGATCACGGGGCACCGCCAAAAGCGGCGATCGGGCCGGCTCACGTACTGATGTACGCATCGCCGTCTCGCTTGCTGCAACCTGCGGCACTCCGTGACCGCTTACCCCGTGGATCCCATGATCAGTTACCTTGAATAAGATGAGCAAACTGTCTGTAATCAGGCCGGTCTTTTGGGACCAGGGGGCCGCGGGGGCCGGTAATGATCGGCCCCATTTCGACTTTCGCCGGATCTGGAAGCGGGCGGTGGTCCTGATGCTCTGCGTGGCTCTGATGCCCCTGCTGGCCCTGGCATGGTTCGACTATCGGGTGACCCAACAGTACAGCGAAAACGAGATAGCCCTGCAGGTCGACCGGCTGGTGTCCAATGCCAAACGGACCGTAGCCTTCTTCCTGGAAGAGCGGCAGGCGGCTCTGGAATTCATCGTCAACGAATACAGCTTTGCCGAACTCGATGATGACCGGCGGCTGGCCGGGATTCTTGACAACCTGGGCGCTTCCATCGGCGGTTTTACCGATCTGGGGCTGTTTACCGCCGATGGCCGGCAGATTCGCTATATCGGTCCTTATGCCCTGAAAGACCAGGATTACCGGGATGAGGCGTGGTTCAGGGAGGTGGTGAGCGCCGGCAGCCATATCAGTGACGTTTATCTCGGGTTCCGTGGAGAGCCGCACATCGTCATCGCCGTGAAACGGGAAAAAAAGGACGGCTCCTTCTTCGTCCTGCGGGCCACTCTGAACACCGCCTGGTTCAACGAGCAGCTGGCCCATATCAAGGAACGCGGTGTCGGGGATTCTTTCCTGGTTAACCATGATGGTGTTATCCAGACTCCGACCCTGGCCCACGGCGAGGTGCTGGACCCTTTGCCCCTGGCGATTCCCCCGTATGCGGAGGATACCAGGGTATACACCACCACGGATGGGGCGGGGCGTGAAATAGTCATGGGCTATGCCTATATTCCCGGGGCTCCTTTTGTTCTTCTGACCATTGGCGACAAGGGTGAACTGCTGCGGCCATGGCTGGGCACCCGGCTGGTGGTGGTGGTCTTCCTGGTGGTGGCCTCGCTGCTGATTATCCTGGTTGTCCTCGGGGTGGCCACCAACCTGGTCAACGATATCTACCGGGCCGACCTGGAGCGGGCCATGGCTCTGCGGGAGGCGGCCAAAGCCAGCAAACTGGCTTCCCTGGGCCGGCTGGCCGCAGGGGTTGCCCATGAAATCAACAATCCCCTGGCCATTATCAATGAAAAGGCCGGCCTGTTGTCCGACCTGCTGGGCGCGGGCGAAAATGGCGGAGCTAACCGGGAAAAGCTGCTGGGGCTGGTCGCCTCGATTCATCGGGCGGTGGAACGCTGTGCCGGCATTACCCGTCGTTTGCTGGGCTTTGCCCGGCCCGGGGATATAAAGGTGGAAATGGTAGAGTTGTCCGAGGTGATCAGGGAAGTCATGGAATTTCATGGCAAAGAAGCGGAGCATCGCGACATCAGGGTGAACCTCGAACTTGATTCCGAGTTGCCGGCTTTTCCCAGTGACCGAAACAAGCTGCAGCAGATTTTCCTTAACCTGGTCGGCAATGCCTTTGCCGCCATGAATGACGGCGGACATCTCTATATTACCGGCAGCCTTCCGGATGAGAATTATCTGCTGATTACCGTCACCGATGATGGGTGCGGGATTGCCGAGGAGGATCTTAAAAAGGTTTTTGAACCCTTTTTCTCCACCAAAACCCGTATTGGTGGTACCGGCCTGGGACTGTTCGTTACCTATGGACTGGTCCGGGAACTGCGGGGGCAGATCCGGGTGGAAAGCAGCCAGGGGGTGGGTACCCGGTTTTTTATTACCCTGCCGTTACAGGGGCTGGAGGGAGAAGAAGAAAACAAAGGGAATGAGCATGCGCATTCTGTTGGTTGATGATGAAGAGGAGCTGGTCTCCACCCTGGCCGAAAGGCTTACCCTGCGCGGAATCGATGCCGACTGGGCGGCCTCCGGGGAGGAGGCCCTGGCCCTGGCCGCTCAGTACAAATATGACGTGGCGGTCATTGACCTCAAAATGCCGCGAATCAGCGGGATTGACCTGAAAAAGCAACTGGCGGTCGATCATCCCCGCCTGCAGTTTATATTCATGAGCGGCCACGGCTCGGCCAGCACTTTCCGCAGCGGGGTTGATGAGGCTGGAGGAGTTGATTACTTCCTATTCAAGCCGGTGGACATCAACCAGCTGCTGAGCAGGGTTAAAGAACTGGTCGAACGGGCCTCCGGGCCGGAATGGCAGACAACGAACAGGTGAGGCGCAGCCATGGAACAGCGGGTACTGGAGATGGAGAATGTGCGGTTCTGCGGAGTGGTGACCGCCGCTGTTTCTCATGAAATCAAAAATATGCTGGCCATTATCAATGAAACCGCCGGGCTGCTCGATGATTTCACCCGCCAGGCGGAAATGGCCAAAGTGCCTCTGGAACCGGAGCGGGTGCATGATTCGGTGGCCGCCATAAACCGCCAGGTCCGACGGGCCGACGGGGTCGTTCGTCATCTTAACCGGTTTGCCCACAGCGCCGACCGGGAAGCTGAAACCGTTGATCTTGCCGAAATCATTGAGTTGTTCGTTGCCCTCACCGCCCGCCGAGCGGCCGCCTGCGGGGCCGACATCCAGGTGGAGCCGGGGGCGGCAGCGGTTAAGGTGGAAACCAACCCTTTTTTGTTGCTCCATCTTCTGTGGCGCGGTCTGGAATTTGCCCTGGCAATCATCGGTGCCGGCGCCCGGCTGCGCATGACCGTCGAGGCCGGGCCCGATGGCGGGCGGGGAGGCCAATTGACGATGCGCTGGCACGCCCCGGCGGCGGCCGACGAAACTGGAATTGAATTTCCCGGCGCTTGTGACCGGGAACTGCTGGCGCGGCTGCCGGGAAAATGTCTTCTGCGCCGACAGCACGATGGTTTTTTGTTGGTGCTGCCGTAAGTTTGCGGCGGTATCGCTTGTACAACCCATGTATGCAAGGAGAACAAGCTATGGAAGAGAAAATCCTGCTCATCGATGACGAGGCGGAGTTTGTCGAAACTCTGGCCGCCCGGATGCGGGCCCGCAAGATGACGGTAACCACCGCCACTTCCGCGGTCGAGGCCCTGGGGCGCGATGATGTTGATGCCTATGACGCCATCGTCCTGGATCTGCAGATGCCGGGGATGGATGGTCTGGCGGCCCTTGAAGAAATCAAGAAGCGCAACCCCAAGCTCCAGGTGATCCTGCTCACCGGCAAGGCCACCGTGGAAAAAGGGGTGAAGGCCATGAAGATGGGGGCCATGGATCTGCTGGAAAAACCGGCGGACATTGAGGAGTTGACAGAAAAAATCAAGGAGGCCGGCGGCCGCAAGATGGTGCTGGTCAAGGAGGCGAGTGAAAACGAAATAAAAGAGATAATCGGCAGTAAATCCTGGTAATTTACACCAGTTAAGCAGTGTTGGTGCGGCCGGCGCTTTTTTTTAGCGACCACACAAAACTGACTGATCACTCAGTATAAAAATAGTGGCCAGCTCAGGCCGTACATAGATGGCAGTAATTACAAAGCATAAGGAGGGTTTTTGATCATGAGTGCATTCAAACAGGCCGGCCAGTTTATGATGGCCGGCGCCCGGGCCCATGCCCAGTGGGAAAAAACAATGTCGGACCGGATTCTGGGCGATCGACGACGGCTGTTCATTCTGGGTTTACTGCTGGTGCCCATTATCTTGGGCGGCGTGGCATACGCCCAGGACCTGGTGGGTACCCTGCCGGATATTCTGGGCGGTAAAATGGCCTACAGTCCGGCCTTTTACACCCCAACCATCTTTTTTGCCTCCATCGGCGTGGGCCTGGGCGCCGGGCTGATCACCGGCTGCATTGGCGCCGGCGGTGGTTTCATCATCGCCCCGGCCCTGATGAGCGCCGGGGTCAAGGGGATCATGGCGGTGGGTACCGACCTGTTCCATATCTTCGCCAAGGCGATCATGGGTAGCGTGCTGCACCGCAAGCTGGGCAACATTTCCGTGGGCCTGGCAGTCACCTTTTTGATCGGCGCCATTGCCGGCGCCACCGTCGGCGGCCTGCTCAACCGGACTCTGTATGAACTCAACCCGGTGCTCAGCGATGCCTTCATCACCACCGTCTATGTCTTCATGCTGGGATTCCTCGGCTTCTACGCCCTGGCGGACTTCCTGCAGTCCCGGAAGGCGTCCACCCTGGCCACCGCCGAGGGGCAGGCGCAGAAAGATACTGAAAGCATGACTGCTCTGTCGCAAAAGATCCAGGGTGTCAAGATTCCGCCGATGATTCATTTCGATCAGGGCGTGGTGCCGGGCGGCCGGTCGATCTCCGCGGTCTTTCTGGTTATCTCCGGTGCCGTGGTGGGCCTGGCGGCGGCCATCATGGGGGTGGGTGGCGGTTTTCTCACCTTCCCGATCTTTGTTTACATTCTGGGGGTATCCTCCTCCACCACGGTGGGCACCGATATCTTTCAGATCATCTTCACCGCCGGTTACGCCGGCCTGGGTCAGTACGCCATCTATGGCTTTATCTTTTATACTCTGGCCATGGGGATGCTGCTGGGCTCCCTGATCGGGATTCAGATCGGTTCGGTGGTCACCAAAGTGGTTCCCGGCACCACCATTCGGGGTTTTTACGCCGTGGCGGTGCTTTCCGGTTTTGTTAACCGGGCTTTTGCCCTGCCAGCCAAGCTGGCCGCTTTGGGGTATATCGATATCACCGAACGAACCGGCTATATCCTGGAACAAATCGGGATATATCTGTTTTTCATCGTTATCACCATCTTCTCGGTCTGGGTCATTTCCACCTTCTTCTTCAATATCAAGAAGCTGAGGGTTGGCCATGAAGCCCCGGCGAGCCAGGCATAAGGAGGATAGAGTCATGATCCACAACAAAAAAGAGTTCGGCCTTGGGCTGGTGCTTTTCATCGGTTTCTGGGCATTGTTCGCCGTTTTTATGTCGCCGGTTTTTGCCGGTCACAATCTGCTTGACTACATGGATAATCTTTACAATTCCATTTCCAAACAGTCCGCCTATTATATTCCCGGGGCGCGGGAAAACGCCGAGGAATATATCGGCCGGGAGACCTCGTTTACCGTTGACACCAAGGACCGGGATCAGGCGGAGAGAACGGCCGCCAATTTTGCCATGGTCGGCGCCGAGGTCTCCGTCGACGGCACCTCAGTACGGGTAACCGGAGACCTGGGGGAGATGTTGACCTTTATCCTTGATGATGCCGATTACATGTATGACAACGAGGGTGATGTGGTCGCCGAAAAATATGGCCTCCATGAACGGCTGGTGATGTACGACTGGTGGAACGCCCTCGATACCGGCCATGATGATCTCAATCTGCAGGAGAGGTTTGACGAAGCCCGGGTTGTTCACCAGGTGCTGACCCGGGCGGTTGAGCCGGCCTATAACTATTATGAGATAGAGGCCCAGCCCATTCGCGACAACGCGCTCATCGTGGTGATTTCACTGGCTGGCTATGTGGTTTATACTCTGTGGTTCGGCTTTGCCATCCTCTTCATGTTTGAGGGGTGGGGAATTAAACTGGAACACTGAGTCCAGGGAGTAATTTTTTTAAGTAGGCAAGGGACGACGGCGGGGAATAATCTGGTCGTCGTCCCTTTTTTTGGGTGGAACCTGTTATGATCCAGACAGGTGTTGTGCTGGTGAAAAATTGTTGACGGGAAAGTGATGAGTCTGTTTGAGCGCCTCAAAGAAATGCTTGGGCTGGTACCCCCCCGGCCGGTGGACAGCGCTGAACTGCGCCTGGCCTTCCGGCGCCAGTATCGTAATTT
>PWOG01000189.1 GCA_003557565.1 Desulfobulbaceae bacterium | reverse complement strand
TGAAGACCTGAAGCCGGCCGTGGTTATGGTCCACGGTCTCTGGATGACCGGCCTGGAGATGGGACTGCTGGGCCGGCGGTTGCAGGGTTTCGGTTTTTCCTGCTATCGTTTTCCCTACTCTTCCCTGCGCCAGACTCCGGTCAACAACGCCGATGCCCTGGCCGCTTTCGTCACCGACCTGGCCCGACGCCACCCCTTGGTGCATCTGCTGGGCCACAGCCTGGGCGGCCGGGTGATCGAGCTGACCCTTTCCCGTCATTTCCTGCCGGCTCCAGGCCGGGTGCTGACCCTGGCCACCCCTTTTGGCGGCAGCCATATCGCCCACCGTCTGGCCCGCCGGAACTGGACCCGGATGATGCTGGGGGCCTCGGCCCCGGCCCTGCTGACGCCGCTGTCCCGCTGGCATCACCAGCGTCCCCTGGGAATAATCGCCGGTGATCTGGGGATTGGCGTCGGGCTCTTTTTTCCCGGCCTGACCAAACCCCACGACGGCACGGTGGCCCTGGAAGAAACCGTAATCAAAGGCGCCACCGCCCGTTTTACGGTCCATGCCACCCACATGTCCATGCTTTTCAGCCGGGAGGTCGCCACCCTGGCCAGCGCCTTTTTCCAGACCGGCGCCTTTGTCGCCAATCCCGCCAAGACCCCGCAAACCGTGGTCAATCCGGCCCCGGGTGCCGTCTGTCGCCGCAACGGTAAATAACCCCGAGGCAGACTGTCACTTTCCCGAACCCTGCAACCGCAGCCGGCTCACCGGGCTCTTAAGTCGTAGGCGGTCACGGGGCACCGCCGAAAGCGGCGATCGAGTCGGCTCACATACTGATGTACGCACCGCCGCCGGAGCTTGCCGCAACCTGCGGCACCCCGTGATCGCTTGCCCCGTTGACCCCGTGATCAGTTACCTTAAGTCTCTTCCACGCTGATACAGGCCGCCGGACAGGCAACCACCGCTTCTTCCACGCAATCCAGCTCCGGATCTGACCCTTCCAGTACATATGCCTTGCCAGTGTCCTCATCCATGGCAAAAACCTCGGGGCACAATTCCACGCAGCTCTCGCAGCTGATGCACTCTTGCTGATCAATCACAACCTGTTTTGCCATGATCTTAAGCTCTCCTTTCATCTTTATTAAAATTTACCCCATACTCACATCTCGCCACCGGGGGCAACGCAAGTGATCACGGGGCCCCCAGGGTAAGCGGTCACAGGGTACCGCAGGTTACGGCAAGCTCCGGCGGCGATGCATACCTCGGCGCGTGAGCTGGCCCGAGGGGTGCGTTCGGCGGTGCCCTGTGATCTCTTACAGAGCAATGCCTTGACAACCGGGGGATGATGATTACTTTTTGCTCCGCTGGTATCAAACAGCGTTATGGTAACCGTTTTGATAAATTCGGTTTGCCTGAAACACCGCATAACCACCGGCAAAGCACAAAACTTAAGCGGCCACCGATTTGCCGTTTAATTATTTATTTTATCATTACTATCCATCAAAGTTAAAGTCGTTTGCAAGTCCATTTTTGATCACCGCCAAGGAGAGAACCATCATGAGTACCGAAACATCCACCCAGGCCGCTGCTCGGGAAACCCGCGAGTTTCAGGCCGAAGTTAAAAAGATGCTGGATATTGTTGTCCACTCCCTCTACACCGAACGGGAAATTTTTCTCCGGGAACTGGTTTCCAACTCTGCCGACGCTTTGGAAAAATTCCGCCATCAGAAGGTGGTCAGCCAGGAAGAGGTCTTCGACGACCATCTGCCATTGGAAATTAAAATCAGCGTCGACAAGGAAAATAACACCCTCACCGTCACTGATACCGGCATCGGCATGGACCGGGGCGAGCTGGACAGCAACCTGGGCACCATCGCCCATTCCGGCTCCCGCACCTTTTTGGCCAACCTGACCGAAGAACAGCGCCAGGACACCCAACTGATCGGCCAGTTCGGAGTGGGTTTCTACGCCGCCTTCATGGTCGCCGACCGGGTCCGGGTCCAGTCCCGCAGCTTCCGGCCCGATGATAGCGGCCATGAATGGATCTCCGATGGTACCGGCACCTATACCATCGGCCCCTGTCCCGGGATCCGGCGCGGCACCAGGATCATCATGGAGTTGAAAGAAGACGCCAGTGAATTTGCCGATGAAGAACGGATCAAGGAGATCATCCGCCGTTATTCCAGCTTTGTCCCCTTTCCCATCAAAGTGGCCGACGAGACGGTCAACACCGTCCAGGCCCTCTGGACCCGCAGCAAAAGCGAAATCACCGACGATGAATATCGGGAGTTCTACAAGTTTATCGCCACCGCCTTCGACGACCCCCTGACCCGGCTGCACTTCAGCGCCGATGCCCCGCTGGCGGTGAATGCCCTGCTGTTCATCCCCCGGGAAAACATTGAGCGTATGGGCCTGGGTCGGCTGGATCCCGGGGTCAACCTTTATTGCCAGCGGGTGCTGATCGAGCAGCACAGCAAGAATATTCTGCCCGAATGGCTGCGCTTCGTCAAAGGGGTCATCGACAGCGAGGACCTGCCGCTGAACATCTCCCGCCAGG